>JALVQQ010000196.1:0-1448 GCA_027025395.1 Deltaproteobacteria bacterium
CAAAGCTTGGGAATGGACCTGATTTTAGGTCATCTAACATCGGAGTGTCATGCTTTTTGACATCTGCCATTTAATTCTCCCTCCTTGATGGTGTATTTTTTACTGGTTATAGTGTGAAATGCCTTGGGAAAGCGATAACGCTTACTGCCCTCCGGGCATTTTAAACCTCTGTTTTTGATTAAACTGACGCACCTTTTTACAAGTAAAACCGTTTATAATATCCATTCCCTTTCCTTGTCAACCCTAAAAAGACCGCATCGTGCCTAAAAATGAATGAGTGCTCATTTTTTTTCTTTTCAGTCATCTGCTTTCAAGACAAACATGACGTGATCTGTATAACTCGATACTTTGAATGGTGAACCGACGTGGATGAAATGCTGTGTGACCTTCACACCCATTCCATGGCCTCGGACGGGTCTGATCAGCCCGATGAGGTAGCTCAAAAGGCTGCTGAGGCCGGGCTTGCCGCCTTTGCCCTTACCGATCATGATACAGTAGCCGGTCTTTCCGAGGCTGCGGATGCGGCCGCACTGGCCGGCATTGAATTTCTGCATGGAGTAGAGTTCAGTGTAAGGTACTCATCCGGCAACATGCATATTCTTGGTTACATGATGGATCTCGATGACTCCGGGTTTGTCAGGGTGCTTGAAAGGGTGCAGAAGGCCAGGAGAGACCGCACGCCAAGATTGATTGAAAAGCTGGCCGGCCTTGGAATCGAAATAACAGAGGATGATCTCCTTGCAATAAGCAGAGGGGGGCAGGTGGGGCGTCCCCACTTTGCCAGGATCATGGTCAAGAAGGGCTATGTCAGAAACGTATCCCAGGCATTTTCAAGGTACCTTGCGCGAGGGGCCGCCGCCTATGTGCCAAAGTCCATACTCAGGCCGGAAGAGGCCATTGGTGCAATCAGGAATGCCGGCGGCATAGCGGTGCTTGCCCATCCCTTTTCACTGATGTGTTCCAGCGCCGCTGCCCTAGGGGAGATTGTAGCGTGGCTCAGCGATTGCGGGCTTGACGGGGTCGAATGTTATTACAGCGAACATTCCCTGGGTTTTACGAGACAGTGCCTGAAGATTTGTGATGAGATGTCCCTCATGGCCACCGGAGGGAGTGATTATCACGGCAAGGCAAAGCCTCATATCAGCATTGGAAGGGGGCGTGGCGGACTCGCCGTTCCTTACAGGTGTGTGGAGGAACTGCGCGCCAGGCTGCGCTGCGGAAGACGGAAAAAATGAATATCAGCCCTGGAAAAAGAGATTTCTGCACTCCAGTTTCAATTTTTCTGTTTTTTGCCGTTCAGCTCTTCTCTGGCTGCCTGACTGGCTGCGGCGCAGCCCCGCCGGAGGCAACGCCTTCCTGCGGTGGGGCTATTGTTGCAGGCTCAATAGGAGATGCTTCAAATCTCATCCCCATGCTTGCGTCTGACGCTACCTCGCACAATATAGCCG
>JALVQQ010000196.1:1458-33649 GCA_027025395.1 Deltaproteobacteria bacterium
GGATGCGCAGGGGCTCTGTCATGAAACGGCGGGGCTTCTTGAGCTTGAGACCTCTTTTGCACAGCGAAGGTTGCATCTTGGCTATCGCAAAATCACGGCGCTGGGGGATCTTGCCGGATCGTGGGATATATCCGAACACGGCAGGCTTATTACCTTTCATCTGCGCAAAGGGGTGAAATGGGAAGATGGCCATGAGTTTACCTCAAGGGATGTGCTTTTCGGGTTTAATACCATAATCTCTCCGGATACGCCCACTGCGTATGCGGGCGACTTCCTTGAAGTTGAAAAGGCCGATGCTCCTGATCCCTATACTTTCCGCGTGCGCTATAAAGAACCTTTTGCCCCGGCCCTCAGCTCATGGGGAGACATTGTGGTGCTGCCGGAGCATCTGCTCAAGGGGGTCAAAATAACCGAAAGCCCTCTGTCAAGAAGACCGGTTGGACTCGGGCCTTTCAGGCTGAAGGAGTGGAAGACCCAGGAAAAGATCGTTCTGGAGGATAATCCCGGTTACTTCCGGGGGCGGCCCTTCCTTGACCAGTATATAATGCGGATCATTCCCGATCCCGCCACCATGTTTCTTGAGCTGAAATCAGGGGGCCTGGACTGGATGGGGCTTTCTCCCATCCAGTATGAACGCCAGACGGATACCTCTTTTTTTACGAAAAATTTTAAAAAATATAAATACCTGTCCTTTTCCTACACCTATCTTGGATACAATCTCAGGCACCCCTTTTTCAGGGACAAACGGGTACGCCAGGCCATATCCTATGCCATTGACAAGGAGGAGATAATCAGGGGAGTGCTGCTGGGTTACGGGGTCGCGGCCACCGGCCCGTACAAACCCGATGCATGGTACTATAATCCGAAAGTTAGGCGCTATCCATTCGAACCGGACCGGGCCCGCCTGCTTCTGGCAGAGGCAGGATGGAGGGACAGTGATGGTGATGGATGGCTTGACCGTGATGGTGAAGTGTTCGAATTTACTGTTCTTACCAACCAGGGGAACGGCCTCCGGGACCGTACTGCCCAGATTATCCAGTACCGTCTGCGCCAGGTGGGCATTAAAGTGCATGTAAGGCCCCTTGAGTGGACGGCATTTATTAATGATTTTATCGACAAGAGGCGGTTCGAGGCCGTGATACTGGGATGGACCCTTGGTCAGGATCCGGATATCTATGATATATGGCATTCATCAAAGACCGCCCCGAAGCAGCTGAATTTTGTCGGCTACAGGAATCCGGAGCTTGACAGACTCCTGGTGGCAGGCCGCCGAACATTTGACCGTCAAGAAAGAAAGCGGATATATGCAAGGGTTCAGGAGATACTGGCCGAGGACCAGCCCTATACTTTTTTGTATGTGCCCATGGCGCTGCCGGTTATACACAGGCGCTTCCGTGGCATCGAGCCGGCCCCTGCCGGAATTTCATACAACCTGGAGCAGTGGTGGGTCCCGAAGTATGAACGGAAATATATAATGCCTTAGGCCTGTATCATTGTGCATCAAATATTGGGCTTATGAATATTTTTCTCTACTTTATAAAACGTCTCCTGGGTCTTGTGCCCACTTTTATCGGTATTACCCTGATTTCCTTTTTGGTCATGCATCTGGCTCCCGGGGAGCCCATGAGTATTCAGGCGGATTTCAACCCCAAGATGACTCCTGAAATGCGCCAGCGTCTTCGGGCCCAGTATGGCCTGGACAAGCCGCTTTATATCCAGTACCTGAAGTGGATAAAGGGGCTTGCGGCGCTTGACCTGGGGAAATCCTTTGCGCCGGACAGACGGCCTGTATGGGACAAGATCCGGGAACGTCTCCCGGTCACCCTGCTGATAAATTTCATCTCCCTGCTTATTGTCCTTTTGATAGCCGTGCCCCTGGGAGTCAGTGCGGCTGTGCGGCAGGGCTCCATATACGATCATGTCACCACCATACTGGTTTTTATCGCGTATGCTGCGCCTGCTTTCTGGATCGCTCTTCTGCTGATGCTGTATTTTGGCGTTGAGCTTGGCTGGCTCCCGATTTCAGGGGTGCACAGTCTGATGGGCTACGAGCAGATGAGCTGGTGGCAGAAGGTCATTGACTGGTGCAAGCACCTTGTACTGCCCGTATTTGTATCGTCAGTAGGCGGCCTGGCCGGACTGTCTCGCTATACCCGCTCTTCCATGCTTGAGGTTATGAGGCAGGATTTTATCACAACCGCCCGGGCCAAGGGAGTGCCCGAGCATGAAGTGATCTACAGGCACGCTCTCAGAAATGCCCTGTTGCCGCTTATCACCATCCTTGGCCTCTCCCTGCCAGGCATGATAGGAGGGAGCGTGATATTTGAGTCGATATTTGCCATCCCCGGGGTAGGGCAGTTGATGTGGTCAAGTGTCATGGCCAGGGACTATCCGGTGCTTATGGGAAACCTTGTGATAGTTGCCCTTCTTACGCTACTCGGCAATCTCATGGCGGACATGGGTTACGCGGTGGCTGATCCCAGAATAAGGAGCGGTGTGCAAAGCGATGAGTAACCACGGAGGTTTTTTCAGGACTTTCTATGCAAATCCGCTGGCAATCGCAGGCACGGTTGTTGTGGGCCTGCTCCTTTTTGTAGCTGTTGCCGCCCCGCTTATAGCGCCCTATGATCCGCAGGCAATTGATACATGGCATATCCTGGAGGCCCCTTCCGCCGCTCACTGGCTGGGTACCGATGCCCTGGGGCGGGACTGCCTTTCGCGCCTGGTTTACGGCGCGCGCATTTCACTGCTGGTCGGGTTTGTGGCTGTGGGAATCGCAACGCTCACCGGCACTCTGCTTGGTGCCGTGGCCGGATATTATGGCGGCAGGATTGACTGGCTGATAATGCGCCTTGTGGACATAATGCTATGTTTCCCGACAATTTTTCTTATTATGGCGGTTATCGCCTTTCTGCAGCCGTCAATATGGAACATAATGGCGGTAATAGGTCTTACCGGCTGGATGGGAGTGGCGCGGCTGGTCAGGGCCGAGTTCCTCAGCCTTCGCAAGAGGGACTTTGTCCTTGCCGCCAGGATTTCCGGGGCGTCAGATTTCAGGATCGCCATTTTTCATATCCTTCCCAATGCCCTTGCTCCCGTGCTGGTGTCCGCGACTCTCGGGGTTGGAGGAGCAATACTGACAGAAAGCGCGCTCAGTTTCCTGGGCATCGGCGTGCAGCCGCCTGTGCCAAGCTGGGGAAACATGCTTACGGAGGGCAAGGATAATCTTGAGATCGCCTGGTGGCTCTCTGTCTATCCGGGGCTTGCAATACTGGTTACAGTGCTGGGGTACAATCTGCTTGGAGAGGGCTTGCGTGACGCCCTTGACCCCAGGACAAGGGGCAGAAAGTAATTGTGGCCGGGAAATGCCGGTGATGCATCTTTACTATTTTCTGAAAATGATTATATTATCAATATATACTCTTGATTCTCTTTTGAAATGAGGTGTCTGTCCGCAGAAGGCCCCATGGCGCTGGCGGATGCCTGAACCGCAAGAAGCAACCTTTGCATCTTCCGCCATTGGGAATTCTCCAGGGTGCCTGGTCGTCAACAATCAATTCGGATGGCGGACCCTAATCGCATGCGCATCTGCCGGATTTGCTTATAAAATCCGTATAGCGCCCTTCCGGCGAACAGTGTCCAAAGGAGCCGCGTTATGAAGTATTTTTATTTTTCCCGCTTTTTGGTCTTGTTGATAGCACTTTCCGTTCTGGGGATACCCGGCATGGTAGCGGCCGGCTCTGATATAAAGGGCATGGTCCTGAATGTCCCGGCGCCAATCAAAAAAGATGTAAATGCGGCTATCGGGAAGAACAATACCGCGCGTCAAAGTTCCATATCAGCCAAAAATCTTGATATGACCGGCGTCGTGGTCAATAAAAACAATGGTAAGACCAATATTAACTTGGCGGCCGGTGTTGGCAACAGCGCCGTGCAGGGCTCTGTCGAGGAGGGTGGCAAACTACGCGGCGCCGTGGGCAATATAAATCTGGTCAAGAAGAATTTGAATCTGGCTGCCGGAAAGGACAGCTCCGCTGTTCAGTCTTCGGTGTCGATAAGGCAGAGTAATGTAACAGGGGTTGTGGCGAATACATCCAAAGGGCAGAATCAGCTCAATGTGGCAGCTGGCAATGCAGTAGAATCTTCCCAGTCTTCAATAAAAATGGAAGGCGGCGGTGTGACCGGAGGGGTAGTAAATACCTCCGTGGGGAAAACTCAGCTCAATGTTGGTGCGGGAAACCGGGCAAATGCACGCCAGGCTACCATTGACATGAAAGGATCACAGGTGCGAGGCGCGGTTGTCAATACTGCCGTGTCACAGAACGTACAGCTCAATATCGGCGCCGGTAACCGGGTTGAAGCCGACCAGAGTTCGGTCAACACCCGTAACGCCGACGTGGCCGGGGCCGTGGTCAATACATCGGTAACGCAAAATCAGGTCAACCTTGGGGCTGGCAACCGTGTAAATGCCGGGCAGGCCTCTGTGATTATGAAAGGCGGCAGCCTCAAGGGTGCGGTAGTCAATACAGCCGTGGGACAGAATGTAGTCAATCTTGGCGCCGGTAACAGGGTGAAGGCTGATCAGGTGACTGTCCGCATGGAAAACACCAATGTAACTGGCGCCGTAATCAATTCCGGCGGCGGTCAGAACCTTGTAAATGTAGGCGCGGGCAGCAACATAAAGGCTGAACAGATAGCTGTTTCAGCCAAGGGCAGCTCGGTTAAGGGAGCGGTGGTAAATACGGGCGCCGGGCATACCCTGGTGAATGTTGCAGCCGGCAACCGGGCTTCTGCGTCCCAGGCATCAACCAGACTTCAGGGCTCAAAAGTGACCGGTGCGGTGGTTAATACCGTAGGCGGCGTGGGGGCAGTAAACCTGGCCGCCGGTAACAGGGTTGAGGCGAGACAGGCCACGGCTGACATGAGGGGATCAAGTCTGACCGGAGCCGTGGTGAATACAGTGGGCGGAGGCGGCGCAAATCTTGCGGTGGGCAACCGTTCCGAGGCAAACCAGGCCTCGGTGATTATGAAGGGCTCGAATATAAAGGGCGCGGCAGTGAATACCGTGGCAGGCGCAGGAATCAACCTGGCTGGTGGTAACCGCGCCGAGGCCAGTCAGGCGTCCCTGAAGATGGATAGCAGCAGCGTAAAAGGAGCCGTGGTGAATACAGTAGCCGGAGGTGGCGCCAATATTGCCGTTGGCAACAGGGTCGAGGCAGGGCAGGCCGCTGTCAAGATGAGCGGCTCATCCATAAAGGGGGTTGCAATAAATACGGTTGGCGGCTCTTCCATCAATCTGGCGGGCGGCAATCGAGCCCAGGCAAGACAGGGTGCGGTTTCCATGAAGAACAGCTCCGTTCAGGGTGCTGCCGTAAACAGCGTGCTGGGGAGTGCGGCCAACATTGCTGCGGGCAGTCGGGTGGAAGCCAATCAGGCTTCTCTCAAGATGGAGGGAAGCAGTATCAAGGGGGCAGTGGTTAATACAGTCGCTGGAGGGGCTGTCAATGTGGCTGCGGGCAACAGGGCAAGAGCCGATCAGGCATCGGTTTCCATGAAGGGGAGCCAGCTTAATGGAGCGGCTGTCAATACGGTTGCCGGAGGCGCTGCCAACATAGCAGCAGGCAACCGGGTAGAGGCAAGCCAGGCCTCGGTCAAAATGGAATCCAGTCAGGCAAGGGGGGCGGTGGTTAATACCGTTGCCGGCGGAGCGGCTAACCTGGCTGTTGTTAATCGTTCCGAGGCCAATCAGGCCGCTGTAAAAATGAAGGGCTCCAGCCTTGATGGCGGGGCGGTAAATACCGTGGCGGGTGTTGCTGTAAACCTTGCCGCCGGTAGCCATTCCGAAGCCAATCAGGCAGCTGTGAAGATGGAAAACAGCCGGATAGGAGGAATGGCGGTGAATACGGTTGTCGGCGGAGCCGCCAACCTTGCCGTTGGCAGCCGTTCCGAGGCGAACCAGGCATCGGTCAAGATGAAGGGAAGCCGCGTTGGCGGTGGTGTGACCAATACGGTGGGAGGTGCGGCAATAAATCTTGCAGGAGGCAGCCGTTCCGAGGCTAATCAGGCATCTTTGAAGATGGAAAACAGCACCGTAGGCGGCAGCGTGCATAATACAGTTGGCGGTGCGGCGGCAAACCTGGCGTTCGGTAGCCGGACCCAGGCGAATCAGGGCAGCGCGAAGCTTAAAAATGCCTCCGTAGGCGGCAGTATCAGCAATACGGTTGCCGGAGGGGCTGTCAACCTGGCGGTAGGCAACAGGGCAAGAGCCAACATGGGGTCAACTGTGATTGAAAACGGTTCGGTTGGCGGCAGTGTCAGCACGAGGGTTGCAGCTGCCGGGGTTGCGGTTAATGCAGCCCTGGGTTCCGGGGCAGAGGCGAATTCCGGAGCGGTAATTATTAAAAACGGTTCTTCTGTAAGTGGAAGTGTTTCCGTTACATCCGGAAGTGGCATTACAGTAAATGATATTGACAGTCCCGTGAGCTTCGGGCAAAATATAAATGTGGCTACGGGTGGCAAGCGGTCCAATAAAAATTCGGTGGTCATGAAATAGCGACACATCAGGATCATTTAATTTTTAAATAAGTCCGAATATTTTGATTTTATCGCTTGGCGTAAATTTTTCTATTAGGTTTGCCCCTCTGAAAGGGGCAAATATCGTGCCTTAATCAGGCAGATCCATTAACTTTTAAAAAAAGGGGGTAGTCAAGATGAAGAAAGTAATTTCCATTACAACTGCACTGCTGTTTTCAGTGGCTTTGTGCTCAGTGGCCATGGCCGGTTCAACTGTTTCTGGCAAGGTGACCAACAACGCAAAGGTCAACAAGTCTGCCAATATAGTTTTTGGCAAGGGGAACAAGGCCAGAATGGGTTCGGTAGCCATCAAGAATTCCACAGTCAAGGGCAAGGTGACCAACAACGCGAAGATCAGCAAGTCAGCCAACATTGTCTTTGGCAAGGGCAATACCGCCAACATGGGTTCCACCACGATTGAAGGTTCGACAGTCAAGGGCAAGGTGACCAACAACGCGAAGATCAACAAGTCAGCCAACATTGTCTTTGGCAAGGGCAATACCGCCAACATGGGTTCGGTAGCCATCAAGAATTCCACAGTCAAGGGCAAGGTGACCAACAACGCGAAGATCAGCAAGTCAGCCAACATTGTCTTTGGCAAGGGCAATACTGCCAACATGGGTTCGGTAGCCATCAAGAATTCCACAGTCAAGGGTCAGGTGACCAACAACGCGAAGATCAGCAAGTCAGCCAACATTGTCTTTGGCAAGGGCAATACCGCAAGCATGGGTTCAACAGAAATTGAATAGACTGTTTGGACAGATAATATGAAAAGGGGGCGGTGGCCTGTTTGATGGCGGGCCCCTGCCTCTTTATCTGTTTTGGGGATTTTTTCAGATTAATACGCCTGTCTGCTTTTTGCAGCAGAACAGTTTCCCGGGGACGTGCCGAGATGTTGAAATCAAAAAGTACCTTGATCTTGATAGTTATATTGCCACTCATTCTGTTTCTTTCAGGCGCTGCCGCAGCGGGGGACCTGGATGATGGGATATCGAAATATACGGACGATGGCATTGGCAAGTATGATGAGCTTGGTAAGGATCAGCCCAATATTAAGTATGTGATTCAGAGCGCAAAATCTCAGGCAAATGTGAGGCAAAAGTCTATTGAGAGAGGTATTGAGCAGGGGGACAATTCAACCGGCAGCACCTCAGGCAGCGGGGATAATAATTTGAACAGTGTGGTCATGGGAGCCGGTAGCATAGTCAGGGGGAATATCTATATTATTGATCAGAGCAAGGGTGACAAAACCCAGATAGCCAAATAGATAGGCAGCAGACTGATCATAATCATGGCGCATGGCGGCTGCTTTATAGCCTTTTTTGGGGTTAATGTTCAGATGGAGTCAGGTCTTGATGCCCTGATGCTGGAAGCTGACGTCACCTATTGTTGCTTCAATGCCTGACGGGGATAGGCAAGAGGATTAAACGAGGATTGATAGAGATGCATTGCAAGAGAGATTTTTTCAAAAAAATAACCAGTTTTGCCTTGTCTTTTGCAGTAACGGTCATGCTGACGGTTTTTATCACGTCGTGCGCCAGTGTAAATCCTCACGACGTGGATGTTGAGCTGGAGGAGACTGCTCCCCATCTGAAAATTACATCATATACCAGCGCTCTGTCAGATCTCGGCAATATGTCAGTTGTATATGATACAGGTATCGTGAAGATACAGTGTGCTGATATTATAGATGATACCGGGGCTTCCGTAACTACCGGCGCTGAAATACAGCGGAATATAACCGAGATTATGAAGAGTACCCTGAATTCCATCGGCGGCAATGTGGTTTTCATTGAATATGATCCGTCATACATCCAGAACCAGATGGTGACAGGATACTCTGATTTTAAAAACAAGCTGGTGCCGGATATTGTGATAACAGGCGGCATAACCGAGTTTGACAGGGGCCTTGAAACCCGCGGGCAGGGCACGGATGCAGGTGTTGAGGCAGACTTCAAGGGGATACCAAGCTGGTTTCCTTCAAACAATGTGGCGATTGACTATGGACAGAGTGCCAGGCAGGGCAAGGCCAGGATAACCCTTGATTTTAACATTAAAGATTTCCAGACACTTGCAGGTGTGCCTAAGATGACTACCACAAATTCCATAGAGGTACACAAGGCGGTAAAGAAAAAGGAACTTGCCATTACAATTTTCGGCCCTACTTTCGGCCTTAAAGGGTCTGTCAAAAAAGTACAGGGACGTCATGAGGCGGTTCGCCTTCTGGTGCAGTTGAGCATGATACAGCTTGTGGGGAAGTATCTTTCACTTCCTTACTGGCGCCTGCTGGGTGATGATGCACTTCCCGATCCGGTTGTAATGGATGCCATTGCAGATACGTACTATTCCATGAGTCCGGAAGAGCGTATCAGCTCCATCCAGCAATGGTTATACCTGTATGGCTATGATGTTGACATAAACGGCAGGCTGGATGCCAAAACCGTTGCGGCAATTCAGAAGGTTGATCCAAAATTTACAACCGGGTCCATGGTAAGCGAGGAACTGTTTGCCAAGATTTACTGTAATATTCCTTATGATCATGCAGCCATAGGCAGGCGTAAATCGCTTAATATGCTCCTGGCCAGCATGAATGCTGTTTCGGCGCCTACCTACCATGAGGCTCCGGTGACTTCCCCTGAATCTGCCGCTGCAACTGCGCCGGTAAATGCCCCTGCGGAAACTGCTCCGTCAGCAGTGAAGGAGCAGCCGCGGCAAAAGGCTGCTGCGGCTCCTGCAAAGACTCCAGCAAGACAAAAGGCCGAGAAAAAGAAGAAAAAAACTGTGGGCTTTGGCCGGAGGCTGACCGAGGATGAGTGGTAACGGAATGATGCCCCGGAGTGTCATTCTGTTTTGGGGGGCGTTGTTGCTCCCGGTTATGACTGGTGGCATTAATGCCCTGGTAATGGCCGGAAACCGTCACATGGTTGAATCCAGTGTAAGGCAGCTTGATGCCATTAATAAAAAGGCTGTTAGCACAATCCCCGAGCTTCCCGCAAATGCAGTGGTGGATTTGAAGGCGGATGTACGTTATTCCGGCGGAGAGCCTCAAATAAGGATTTATGAGAAGAGTGTAAGGGAAACTCGTGAGGAATCCTTTGAATTTGGGCCTCGGCCCTTGAAGGCCGAGGGGTCTGTTGATGCTGTCAACCACCGGGATGTCAACGGTACAAATGCTACAAACAGGAGGAATGATGCAGTTCACTAATCGTATAAGCCTCGTATGTCTCGCAATCATATTTGCTTTATGTTCAACGGCATCAGCCGGAAACAAGAAGATCATGAGTGTCAGGGCAGCAAAGGTCCTGGCAGAACGCGCATTGGTCGAGTCAATTTATGGTTTCAAGATTCGTTCCACTGAAACCGTTGAGAACATGATAGCCGCAAGCTTCAAGGGCAGGACGGAGACCAAGACAAACGCCGAGGTCAAGGAAATAAAGATAATAGATGTGGCGTACGACGCTTCTAAGGATATTGCCAGGGCTACAGCTGCTGTTACACTCCACAAGTTTACCAATATTGATGGAGTGGAGATGGATTTCAAGGGGCGCACTTTCAAACGTGTTGCCTTTGCCACATCCACTCCTTCCATGGCCGGGCCTGTGAAGGCCCTTCGCGCCGCCGAACTGGATGCTTACAAGCAGCTTGCGAAACGCATAGTAGGGTTTACCCTTCAGAGCCATACCACTGTTGAGAACTATATGCTGAAATCCGATCTGGTGAAGTCAAAAGTGCTGGCCACCATTTACCTTGCCAGGGTAACGGATTATGGCTGGGATGAGAACGGTGACGCATATGTAAAGATGGTTATTGATACAAAGGAAGTGGAAGATGTGCTTGGCGAAAAGATAATGGATCCGGACGAGGTAATAGAAGTTGAAGGAAACGGCGCCCAGGTAGATGATTTTTCCCAGGCTCAAACCCAGCAGGCTTCAGCGGATACGTCTGAGACTGCACATTAACCATTGAACTGGCGGGGTATTCGGAGGATGGATAGCCACAGGATCTGGAAGGAACGGCTGAAATTTTTTCTGATTGGAGCGGTATCCGTGTTTCTGCTGTTAGTTGTTACTGGTGCCAGGGATATGAGTGATGCCCCGGCCCTTGATAATGGCAGATTCCAGATAGCGGCCTGGGCCACCCATTTTGATAATAAAAGCGGAGTAATCGGGGCCTTTATCGTGGATACGGTTTCTGGTGAAACAAAGACTGTTTACACCAGGGAGTATGGCAGTCCGCCTGTCTCAAAGGTGCTGAAAAACGATTTAAGAAAGAATTTTGCCAATATCAGGTAGCAGGCCTGTGTTGTTGAGTATCATTATGCAGTTCGCATGTTTTCCCTGAGATGCGAGTCGAGCCATGCCTGTCTGAATAGTCTGAACAACTCCGTAAATGTGACATTGGTGCCCGTGTTCAACCTGAACCGTGTGGAGGACGTGATGAAATGCAATCCGGGCAGGTCCGGGAGGCAGTTTGCCTATATGAGCATCGGGATTGGCGTTTATCTGTTGTTGTCCGGTTTCATCCAGGTCAATGTCGGCAATAACTCGGTTCATACTGGAGTGGTCATAATAAATGGCAGGCGGGTTGAATCAACTGCCCCGTCGCCAGTCGTTTCAGACGTCCGAAAAATCGGTAATTTTTCTTCTGTCGAGATTACAGGCAGTTTTAATGCGGAGATAAGGTGCGGAGCAGGATCTGGCCTGGTCATTTCGGCCGAGAAGAGACTGCTTCCAAGGATAGTCACCAGGGTGGAGGGCCGCACACTCAGGATATTCACCCGGGGGGACATATCAACAAGCGCACCATTGAGGCTTGAGATAACTACGCCGGAATTGTTTGAACTGAAGGCGGATGGTGCAAGTGATATCACCATGTCCTGTACCACCAGCCATTTGTCTGTCAGCCTTCAGGAGTCCGTGAATGTTGTGGCGTCCGGCTCTGTTTCAGAATTAAGTGTGACTCTGAACGGCGCATCTGGGTTTGATGCCGCAGGATTCAAAGCTTCAGATGTCTTTCTGGAGGCCCGGGATTCGTCCAGTGCAATACTGAATGTTTCAAACAGGCTTGATGCGGCGGCGTACGGTGCAAGTGAGGTGCGCTACTACGGAAGTCCCGGGACAGTTAATGCCAAGGTGAATGACGCAGCGGATATAGAGGCGGCAGAGTGAAAGGGAAATCAATAGTTTCATATATTTGTTTTGTTTCGGGTTGTCTTTTCCTGTTGTTGTTCTTCATCGGGAATGCCAGCGGAACCAGCGAAGCTGAAGCGGGCAAGTATCGTCTGGCCGTTGTTGCCGTCACAAACCGGACCGGGGAATATGTATTCAGTGACATGCTGATAGTACAGGGCATGGCCAATCTGCTGGCCCAGGATTTTTATGATTCAGGGCTTTTCGTTCCCATTGAGGATAATCCGGAAATTTTGAGCCGTATCAAGAATCTTTTAACCGTCTATGCCCGGAAGCCACTTGATTTAAAGAACAAGGATTTTGATGAAACCTTCAGAGCCCTTGCCTGCGATGCTGTTTCATCCGCAACCCTGCTGGAGATGAACAAGTCCAGATTCAGCGGGTTTTCAGCACTTTTTTCCGGCGCGAAAACCACCATCACTATCAAGGTGTGTGTGGAACTGAAAATGCCCGGCGGCCAGGTTTATGAAGCAATCGGAGAGGGAGAGGGGGTTACAAAGGCGGTTGGTGCATTTTTCCAGGTAAGGAATGATCAGGTGGCCTTTGACAAGACTACCGTGGGCCGTGCCGTAAAGCAGGCAATTGAAGGGGCTGTAAGGAAGATAGTGGAGCGGTTGCATGTGTAATACAAGGTTTTTGGTGGTTGTACTTGGCCTCCTGTTGGCTGGATGCCTGTCCGGTTGTGCGCGTACTTATGTGGATAAGGAAGCCGATGCATTTTCCTCTGAACAGCATATTTCATTCCCGGCGTATAGTGGCCCCAAAACCGTTGTGGCGGTGCTTCCGCTTGGTCTGTCCAGGCGGGCGGCAGATAGATATCCCCAACTTTTGAAGAAATCAGTTGGTTTTGGTGTCCATAATGAACTGGTAGAGGCCCTGTACGATACGCACCGGTTTCGTTTTGTTGAGGAAAAACCGGATATTATTAAAGATGTGATGGATCGGCAGTGGATGAGCGCCGCAGGGATGGTGAGTCAGTCAAAGGCAATAGAGCTTGGCCGGGTTCTGGGTGCCAGCAAGGTAATTTATGGCGAGGTCTATGATTTTGCCCAAGGGGGGGAAAGCATAGGCCCAGGTGGCGTATCCCGGGGATTTAACATAAGAATGGCGGTGCAGGTCAGGTTCGTTGACGTGGAGACTCTGGAATATGTTCCGGGCAGTGGAACAGGTTATGGCCGTTCCGTAGGTGAGGCATCGAGAAATGCCATTAGGGCCGCTGTGCTCAAGTTGATAAAAAGGCTTTGAGTTTTTATTTTTTCACCGTTTTTCAGTCATTGCAGTTAATCTTATCAGGCTTCGCTGGCAGCCGCGTTTTGCGAGATGACAGGCATAAAAGTATGTGCGTACTCGCCTCGTCCTGTATCTGCTCCCCCTCAGGCAGATATAAACAAAGGGATGCGGTTCTGT
Organism: Deltaproteobacteria bacterium; assembly: GCA_027025395.1. GTDB lineage: Bacteria > Desulfobacterota > Dissulfuribacteria > Dissulfuribacterales > QOAL01 > S144-17. Next base: position 14,628 of record JALVQQ010000196.1, read on the forward strand.
TTGGAAGTCACTGGTAATTGGACTTTCAGCCAGTAAAAAAGGGAGATGGGTGACTGGCTGATTATCACAGGCAAGGACGCAATCGTCCTGCCATAAATTGCTTGAGATAAGGGAGGAGCAATTATGAGGTTAAAATGTTTGATGGTTGTGGTTCTGGGGGTGGTTTTCGGGGCTGTCAATGCGTTCGCGGATCATATTGTCTATACTGATGAGAGCTGGGGTGGTGTCTTTACCGTGGATGCTGATACCGTCTTTATTGGCGGAGGCCAGTTTGATGATCTCTGGTATGCTGTAACAGGCGGTAATTCAGCACTGGACTATATTCCGCAGGAACCTGCTGCGGATCGAGCAGATCCCTGTGGTTGCAGGTATACAAATAATCCCATGCCGCACGGAACCACTATTAATATTATGTCTCGGAATGGAGAGGAACGGTGGGTGTGGACAGCCTCGGACGGTAATGACAGGCCCAAGGACTTTATCGAGTGGTGGAAGCATGAAGGGCCTGGCACCCACGGATATGATATAGATAAACTCCTGGATATGCATGGCCACAAATCTCTTACTTCCGGAGTTGCAGGTGCGGGTGGTGGTTCTCTTGCGGCTGCCACGGCAGGCGCGGCAGGGCGTACTACGGACCTGTTTTTCCGGAATATCGCCCTGCCCAGGGTAACTGCAAAGAATGAAAAGGCGGAGAAAGTTGAAGGAAGGCTCAGGGCAATGGATTTCGGTCCGGTGTTCAGGTACGAGTACGTTGACTTCGATGACATCGGTGAGGGAGATATTACCGGAACAAATCTCGGTTTCAACTGGACGTACAACAATATAAGCGTGGGGGTGATGATTCCTTACGATTACATGACCTACGATTTTGACATGACAGGCAACCGCATAGGCACTGTGCTTTATGGAAAGTATGAGTATAACCTGACAAATCGTATAATTTTGAGTGGTTCCGCCAATTTCAACTATATGCATACAGATCTCAACACCAGGGTGATGCTGGATGATCACAACATAAACCTCTTTGGCGGCGGCGTTGGTATTGCGGCCACTCTTGATCTTGATGCGTTTGCCCCCTCCTTTGCATTTGCCTATCAGTACAGTGATGATGATTCGGATTGCGTTAACGATCATCAGCACCTGGTGAAAATGGGCATGAATATGGGATTCCGCCTTGGCAATAAAGGTACAATGAATATATACGGAATCCTGAATTATGATATCACTGATTATGATACGGATGTCTCGGATGACGATGTATATTTTGATATCGGTTTTGAAGGTGGTTATAACTTTACAGATACCTGGGGACTTAATGTCGGTTTCAAATCGGTTCAGGGCATAGATGACTTTACGTCGTATCAGGTATATCTTGGTTCAATATTCAAATTCTAGAGTTGGCTGAACGCTTAAACGGGGTCGTGACGGCCCCGTTTTTTTTTGCATTTCAGGAGATCAGGTTTTTCCCTCCACTATCTTAATATTCTATATTAAGTGGCGGTTGTTTAAGGGGTGTTTAAATATGAGAAAAAAAAGTCTTGTAATATTGCTCTTTTTGTTGTTTGCGATAAATCCTTTGAACCTGCCGCATTCCGCCAAGGCTTCGGATACTGTTACTGCCGAAGGCAGTGGAGAGACAAGGAGTGATGCGCTGCTTGACGCCATGCGGAATGCCGTGCAACAGGTAATGGGCGGAATGCTGGAGAGCGAGACCCTGGTTGAGAATATGGTTCTGATACGAGACAAAATTTTTACCCGAGTAAAGGGGTATGTAAAATCCTGCGATATACTGTCGCAATCCTGCCATGGCGGAATATGCAACGTAAAAATAAGGGCCAGTGTGGACAGGATGGATCTTGCCGACGACGTGGCCGCGCTTGTCCATATCCTGCCCCGCATGAATTATCCTACAATGCTTGTTCTCTTTCAGGAAAACAGCTACAGGAACGATATGCAGAAGGTGCCAGTAGATGTGTCAGCGGCAGAACAGACGGTGGTCAGCAGGCTGTCCGAAAAGGGATTCAATGTGGTGGAATCAGCCGCTCTTGACATGGAGCGGCGGCGTCAGTCTGCCATCATGCATGCAGCAGGTGATAAACTGGCAGGGGCATTGGAGGCGGCCAGTTATCTGGCCCAGGTTATGGTTACGGGCAAGGTGGTTGCCCAGGATAATGGTCCCTCCCCCTATAATAACAGGATCCATTCCTACGGTGCGGTTATTACTGCCAAGGCATACGAGACAATCACAGGCAAAATGCTGGCCTCGGTTTCCAGCCGGGCCAATGCCGTTGATATAAGTTTTTCAGGCGGGGTGCAGAAGGCCGTTGACAAGGCGGCTGCAAGGCTGGCTGATGAGCTTTCCGCCAGAATAACCCGCACATGGCTGGATTACTGCTATAATGTGCATGATATAACAATGACAGTGGAAAATCTCTCCTTTTCCCAGTTCAGGCCTCTCAGGGAGGCAATGTTGAACAGAATTCGTGGAGTGGCACATGTAAACCAGAGGAGTTTTCTGCGTGGCAGGGCTGTTCTTGTTGTTGGATGGCAAAACTGCAATACCATGAAGCTTGCCCAGAAACTTGATGGCATGCATTTCAAAGGGGGGCGTGTCAAGGTGATGGAGACGCAGGGGAATGCGATTCGCATTAGAATCGTGCATTAGCTTGCGGGGTGGCTAATAGTCATGGAAGAGAGCGGAAGGTTATGAAAAGAGGCCTGCTTTTGCTGCTGCCTCTCCTTTTATGCCTTGTGGCTCTGCCGTCCCATGCTTCAAGACAGACGGTAAAAGGGGCTGTGGTAAAGATTTATACGGTTAGCAATCCTCACAGCTACATGCACCCCTGGCAACTCATGGGGCAGCAAAATGTAAATGGTTCCGGGTGCATTATCAGCAAAAACCGCATTCTGACCAATGCCCATATTGTAAGTGACGCCATGTTTATTCAGGTCAGGCGGGCCGGGAGGGCGGAAAAGGTGCCTGCCAGGATAGTCGCGCTGGATCACGATTGTGACATTGCCGTACTGACCGTGGATGATGACAGTTTCTTTCTCGGGGTAAAACCCGTTCCGCTTGGAGACCTGCCGGAGATCCAGGACCGTGTGGCTGTGTACGGTTTCCCTGAGGGCGGAGACAAGATATCCATCACCGAGGGAGTGATTTCGCGCATTGAGCATGTAAACTATGCCCACAGCGGGGCGTATCTTCTGTCGTGCCAGCTGGACGCCCCGATAAATGCCGGCAATTCAGGCGGGCCGGTAGTCAAGGACGGTAAAATTGTCGGCGTTGCATTTCAGGCAATGAGCGGCGGGGATTATGAAAATATCGGGTATATGGTTCCGGTTCCTGTCATAAGACATTTTTTCAGAGATCTGGCGGATGGCCATGTTGATGGCGTGCCTGATCTGGGCGTTTCAATGGAAAAGCTTGAAAATCCGGCCTGGCGCAAATTTTACGGCCTGAAAAAGAGAGAAACCGGGGGACTGGTAATAAAGATTTACCCCGGCTCCCCCTGCCTGGGCAGGTTGCGCCGTGGAGATGTCATCTTGTCGGTGGACGGGTGGCCTGTGGCCAATGATGGCACTATCGAGTTCAGAAAGGGACAGCGGACATATTTCGGTTACATAGTGCAGCAGAAAATCGTCGGCGATTCAGTCACCCTTGAGGTCCTGAGGCAGGGCGAGAGAAAAAAAGTGGATGTGGTGCTGGACAGCCCCCTGGGGATTGACCGGCTGGTGCCAAATCACCAGTATGATAAAAAACCCCGCTATATTATCTTCGGAGGGTTAGTGTTTGAGCCCCTGGTGCTGAACTATCTGCAGGAATTTTCGACTGGTCCGGACTGGTACAACTATGCCCCGGCGGACCTTCTTGATCTTTACATAAATGGGGAACCTGACAGGAACAGACGGGAAGTGGTGGTTCTTACTGAAGTGCTTCCGGATTCAGTCAATATTGGTTACCACGAAATAGGCTGTAATATAATAAAATCTGTTAACGGAGTCATGCTGCGCTCTTTCAGCGATCTTGTCAGGGTATTGGACTCGGCAAGAGATCCTTTCATTGTATTTGAAGATTACAAGGGATTTTTGATCGTTCTGGACCGAAAGAATGCCATGCGTGCTACCCCTGCCATACTTAGCAAATATCAGATAGGCGCGGACCGGTTTTTAGGCAGCGGCGCAGGTAAGGCGCAACTCCACTGACGGCATACAATCCAGCTCCGCAGGATTCAGCCAAGGCGGTAAATTCACGTGCCGTCATTCCCTGGTGAAGTCAACATGTACGATTGCCGCATCCCTGAATGTGGGCACACTCAGGGTTTCATCAAACTCAACAAGTTCACCATTATAAAATGGTCTGCCGCTATTGGCAGGTATTTCCGTGCTGTATAATACTTCACCGTTACTGTTCAAAATGTAAATGGTGATATAGCCTTTCATGGCGATCTGTGATGAGTTCGTAAAGCTGCCCTTTACCCTAAGGATATTGTTTCCAGGATAAACTTCCGCTTCAAGCGAGTAAACGGTAATCGAGGGCAGGTATGCTGTTTCGGGAATAAGCTCACGGTTTTTTTTCTCATCGTCTCCATATACGCTGCCCGCCAGGATCGTTACGGCCAGGAAGACGATACAAAAGAACAGGGGCAATACCCTTGTTGTCACATTAGGACGATGTGTTGATATTGTTCTGTATGATAGGCGCATTTTGAAATCCGTTTATCTGGATGCATACTTCTGTATTCTGTCAAGATCAATATGGGCAAGTACCCATTTTCCGTTTTTCCTTATGGAGGTAAACAGGATGTAACCCGCCGTGCGTTCATAGTTCATGCGTACGTAAACCCGGTTTGATGTACCGGTCTCAATAACTGATATTATGTCGTAGGATTGGTACTGTCCATAAAGCATCTCTATGTTTTTGAAAAAGGAAATCTGAGACGCCATCTGCGTGCCTGCTTCATAGGGCGAACCCTTTAACCATATTTTGACCGCCGCCTCGTATCCATATTGTTTGTAGGCATGAAGCCCGTCAAGCACGTATTGAGGAACTTCCCCGGTATTGGGATTGCCTGGGGCGGCGTGCACCCCGGCTTGCAGTAAAATAGATGTCAGAATCAGAGCGGCAAGAGAGAGTAGTTCGGATTTCATTTGTCAATGGCCTCCTCTTTTTCTTTTCGGTAACGGGGGAGCTTATAATCAGTTTTTTCAGATTCGAAAGCTGTTATCTGTTAAAAAATGCGCCGTGGGCATGGCTTTATTTTAATGATTTGCTTTTAGCTTACAGTGGTGAAAGTGAAAAAAATGATTGCAGACAGCCTGCTTGCCGATATATTTCTAAAGGTTGCATGGTATTTCGATTTGCGCAAACGTCCAAGCCGCATCAGAACAGTGATCAAGCATTAACCGAAAGGTTTGTTATATTTTGTTCCTAAATGGTGGTCAGTGTCAATAAAATTTCTGACTTCTTTGAACATTGCGGTTTTTGCAAAGATTGATTTTTTGATTGGTTTTAGCTGTTGCCCGGACATTGCCCCAAATATTTATGAAAGCCAGTCTGGTTTCTGGTATTGTAACAGGGGCGACATGCCGGGTGATTTCAGTCTGTTTTTTATGATCCGGAAGACAGGGGGACAAACAATGAGTCTGTACGGGAAATTGCTGTTTTTCGGCCTTTTGATCGGTTTTTCAGCTTCCTTTTACGCGACTTGTTACGGATTCAATTTTGATGAGTACGAACGGGAGCAGTCGGCTGAGGAGAGGGGAAACAGAGATGAGATTCAGAGGCTCATATCCGTGTCATGCGCCAAGTTGCTCAAAAACAGAACCATTGCTCTGGTCGTTGCCCAACGGAGTTCCCATGATTTCCGGCATTATTTCTATAACCGCGCCGAATTGGGGGACTTTTATCCGGTATTAAACGCCAAGCTCAGGCGTCTGGGGCTTAAAACCTTTTCTCCCTCGGAAATAAAGGCCAGGATAGCGGATGCAGAGATGCAGGCGTTTCTAAATAACGATCAGGATGCCGCCCTGAATGCTGCTTCACGCCTTGGAGCCGCCTTTTTTATCAAGGGTGTTATCAGTACCCGTACGCAGTTCAATCCCGTGGTGCATATAGATGAAATTTTTATAACAATGGATTTTACACTTACGGACCGCAGAGGCAGGGAAATATCCGCCGTGACCATCTCCGATTCCTCATTTTCCAATGCGGATATTTATGGAACCATGCGTAAGATGGTGCGGGAAAAGGCTGACTATGTGGTGGCCAGGCTCTATCATGACTACTGCACGGACAGAAATGTGGCGAGATAGAGATGGCGTCTGTATGCCAGGTACATCCTTTTGTTGCCAGTTGCTTGTGTCGATAAGTTTTTTTAGGGGATGCAGTGATTATGACGGCTAAACAGAGTTGTTTCTTGGGTTGCGCATTTATCCTGATGCTGGTTGTTCCCTGGCTGGCCGGGGCGGAAACGGATAAATCCTCACATGATCGCACAATAGTGGTTTCCGCTGAGGGGCTGGCTGATCCTGAGTCGGATCTCTACAAGAGAGACAAGGGACTTATGATTGACGACCTTCGCCGTGACGCACGGAGGATGGCTGTTGAAAAGGCGGTTGGAACATTTGTGGAAAGTTCATCACTGGTGGAAAATTATCAGTTGATAGAGGATAAGGTATTTACCCACTCAAGAGGTTTCATAAGGCGTATCATCAAGGAGAGTTCTCCATGGCTTGGCAAGGATGGATTCATGCACCTGCTTATAAAGGCCGAGGTTTCGCTTAGTGGGATCAAGGAGGCGCTGGACAGCCTGCCACAGGCCGAACGTATAAGGATGATTAAAGAACATGGCAATCCGACGATTTCAGTCATGATCCTTGTCAGGGACGCTGACCGCCGCTCGGGACAGCCTCCTGAACAGTCAGCGGTGGCCGAGAATGTTCTCAAGGAGCAGTTTAAAAAGTTTGGTTACAGGGTATGGTCAGAGGATTATTCCAGGAGACTGAAAGGCGGAAATGCCGCTCAAAACAGGAGAGAGGCCGACTTTTCTGTTATAGGTGAGGTGAAGTTCAAGCCGCTTACCGTGAGGCTGAAGGCTTCCGGGCTTGTGCTCAGGCGTTACGCCCTGACCTCCTGGACCGTAAAGTGTATCAATAACCATACGGGAGAAGAGATATATTTTAATAATGCTATCCCCAGGAAAAAGAGTTGGGCAGATGAAGATGCCGCCCTTCAGGATATCGGACGCATGGTTGGAGAGGAGTTTAACCGTGGTTTCTTTGAAGTGCACATGATGCAGCCATCCACCATGGTAGAGCTGGAAATCGAAGGGTTGCCTGATTATGATACCGGTCTGATTCTGAAAAAGGAATTTATAGGGCTCAGGCCTATTCTCAACGTGGATTTCAGGAATTTTGAGCAGGGAGGGCTTTCGCTTTTTGAGGTTGAATTTGCCGGAAGCTGTGGCAACTTCAGTCAGCTGCTCAACAATGTTGTAATAAAACCGGTAAATCGCAAACTGGGCCGGGAGGCCTTCCGGCTGGTTGCCGCGCACGGCAATGTAGTGAGGCTCAAATGCATTCCAGCCAAGGGGCGCCAGGGTATCAAGGAAGAACTCGAGGCCATGCCCCCTGCTTCGCTGGTTGACGCCCCGCCGCAGCGAATCAGGGAACTGGTCAAGAATCCAGAAATAATGGCCAGGGTAAAGCAGATGAACCCCTTACTTGAACAGACCGGGGCAGTCAAGCAGGGACCCGCGGCTATTTTGCAGGATTTTTAAAAAATTGAATGCGCACGGATTTTCCTGTGTACTTCAGGGCCGGGCCAGCGCGTCAGAATCAGCAAGACGGGCGATCCCGGGGCTGCAAGGCTTGGCAGCAAAGGTGCCTGTTTCCACGCTGCTTTGAACCGTGCAATGGAGCCTTGTTTTTAGCAGGCATCAACTCATGGATATAATGTCTGTATAGAGTTGCTTGCATTCATAATGCAGGTTTTGGCTAAAATCTTAGGGAGGTTAAATATGTATTGTTATGCGAGGGCAGTCCTGGCTGCCGTATTTGTCACTGTAACAATGTTTCTTGCAGGTTGTGTGACTCCAACGGGTCAGATGTCCACCGAGACTGCAAATGCTCAGGCGGACACCACAATGTACAAACCCGTCAACTATGCCAATAGAGCCAAAAAGGGGCCTTATATCATTGTGCTGCCTGGGGAAATCAAGAGCAATAATGCTTCATTTCTGCACAAGTTTACGTCTAACAATATAGCTGATTTCGCGGAACTTGAGCTTGGCAGGGATAATTTCAGGGTGCTTGAGCGCTCTGATCTTGGCCCGATGCTTAAAGAGATCAAGATGGCGGTTGCAATGGGAGATCCATCGGCACTGAGAAAGTTCAGGCGTGGCAAGTTCAAGTCAACAAAGTGGTTTATCAAATTCGATGTGCTCAAGGCTGAAAAAGTTGCTGAATCAACAAAAGGCTTTGACGGCCGCGCTCTCGGGGCCGTGGTCGGTTCGTTTATCGGAGGGCTCACTGGTGCGGCTACCGGTGTTGCCGCCGGTTCGGTCAAGGTAGAGGGAGATGCGGGCGTATGGGTAATAGGCATACGTTACAAGCTTATAGATGCCTCTACCACCGAGCAGGTGGCAACCAACTACTTTGAGAAAAAGATGGAAGTTGGCGCTGATGAAGTGCGGGTAATGGGTGTCAAAAGCAAGGACAAGAGACAGGTTACGCTGGACAGCATGGTGCAGAGACTGATACAGGAGTGTGTGGCTGATATAGACCGCTTCAAGTAGAGTCAGTACGGTTCAAACATGGACTTCCATAAAAGAGAGTCACCTGTCATGTCCTGATTACCCTGAATCTGCCCGGGGGCTGAAGTCGCGGAGCCTGGCGGCAAAGGCGTGGTTTTCGCTGCGCAGGCCCATGGCAATGCGTCAGACGCGTAACTACCCGGGCAGATCTCGCCTTTTCCAGTGCAGGCCCTCTAAGGCCCAATGTCCCACCAGTCCACTTTCAGGATATTTTCCCTCGGCACCACCCTCTTTATCCTTACATCTATTTCCATGTCAAGAGCCCATTCCAGTTGTGGACGAAGCGGGATTTCAACAGGGGTAAGTGTATCCTGCAGAACAACCAGCAGCTTGTTGGCGCGCATCTTTTCAAGAATCCATGCCTTGAGAGGCTCGTCTTTTCGGGTTTCAAGGTACTTCAGGGTCCAGTAGCGCAGCCTGTTCTGTCTGACAGAGGCGGCAGCGGCAAGACCGCTGTTAAGCTCAATGGCAATGGCTTCAAGGTCATCTGCTGTATGTGTTGGTTCTCCTGTTTTCAGAAACGAGGTTATCTGCTGCTGCATCAGAAGGTCGAGACCGCGTCTGAGCGGAGATGTGACAGTGGTGTAGCAGTCAACTCCAAGCCCCGAGTGTTTTTCAGGAGAGGGGCCAAGGCTTCCACGGCTTATGAGCCGTCTCTGTCTGTAGTTTGCAAGAAGGTCCTGCTCTTCACCGAAGATAATCTGCTGCCGTGGCGGCGGCTGGCTTCTGTAAAGGGCCGGGATAGTGTTGTCCCGGAGGAACCGTGCCGCAACCCTGTTTGCAAGTATCATGCATTCCGACACCAGAAAACGCGCCGGGCCAAGAGTGCCGAGGTTCACCGAAACCTGGCCGTCTGTCACATTGATAATGAGTTCTGGTATGGGCAGGGGAAGTGCCCCATTTTCAATACGCCTTTTCATCAATTTGTTGCACAGATCATGAAGAGGCGCAAGATATCCGCCTGAGAGTATCTCTTCCTCTGCCTCCCGGTAGCTCATTCGCCTGGCAACGCTTATAATGCTTCTTGTGATGCGGCTGCCGGTTATTCTTCCGTGGTTATCAACTGTGACAAAAAAGGATAGCGCCCGCCTGTCCCTGTCCTGAAGCAGGCTCCAATGGTCATGGGAAAGGAGATCGGGCAGCATGGGAATTTGCTGCTCGGGCAGGTATATGGAGGTGGCACGGGAAACAGCTTCATTGAAAAGCGGTGAGCCAGGCTGGATCTCTGTGCCTATATCCGTAATGTGGATACCTATTTCCCAGTCCGCGCCTTTTTTGCAGAAGCTTATTGCATCATCAAGATCACGGCTTTCTGCCCCGTCTATCGTGACGGTATGGATTGCCCTCAAATCTTCACGTCCTTCAGCCGAAGGATCTGGCTGCCTTGCAGCAAGCATCTCGGCCTGTTCCAGAACTTCTGGAGGAAAATCTGTCTTTATGCCCTGGCGTATCAGCTCCAGATTCTCGTTAATGTCCCATATGCCGGCCTTTACAAGTGTGTTGAATGCGTCGTTGTGTCCTGAAAGACCTGCATGTTTCAACAGCCCTTTAACCGACGGGGCATGATCCGAATCATCCCCCTGTATGCAATAATCCTGCAGGGCAGGTATCCAGAATTCTTCTACCGCATCCTCAATTCCCTGGTCAGCCGCTGAAACTGCCCCGTCTTGCCAAATTATTTCCAGCCACTTCGCGCCTTTGGCTATTCTTTCAAGGCGTAACGCCTCCCTGGCCCGCTGTTCAAGGAGCCTCTCAACCACTACCGGGGGCATTATGTTTATGAGGCCATCACGGTATTTGAAGTATGTGTGATCATCAATTACAGCCCGAATAAACGCTGCCACGTCATCGTCATCTGCTTCCCTGCCAAAGGCAAGTTCCGCCAGGTCTGCCGGCGGCAATGCCTCCTCTTCCTGATTCACCGTTTCCCACAGATCCTTGATGGGAATCTCCTGCTTCAGCCTCTCCCGGCGGTGGTGGGCAGCCTGCAGGGCAAGTATCGCCCCGTTTCTGTCAGCGATATTAAGTTTGGCCTTTGAAGCATGCAGAATGCGTCCGGGCGGCAGATTCAGCTCCCGCCCGTTCTGGGTCAGGACACGGAGCCGTGAACCCTTGTGCCCTGTGCATACAGCCGTAACAAAGCGCTGACTTTCGAGGAATTCTATGATATTCCCTTGGGTTATTTTCATTATCTGGAGATGGGTTGCAGCCGTTTGCCAAGATCTTCCAGCGCTTTCTCAAGTCCATAGCTGGCCAGTTCATCCGCAGTTAGCCAGCGCATGCCCTTGCTTCTGTAGAGGCCTATGTCAAAGAGGTTGTCGGTCAGGGCCTGCTGTGTCTTGTCAAAGTTGTATCTCCACAGGAGGGCGCCGTCCCTGGTCCTTATGAGGTTAAGGTCAAAGCCTATGGAGGCGGGGCGCTGTGCAGAGTACGTTTTTCCCACCCGCTCCTTGTATTTGTAAAGTTTCCCGTACAGCACGGCGTCCACCTGGAGCTGTTTTCCAAAGGCGCGTATCAGGCTAAGTTGTGACTGGCTTATATCCGTTGCGATGAAATTGTTGAGAAAGCCCATGCATTTGCCTTCGGGCACGAGCAGGAACCGTGGATCTCCCCTAAACCTGTCAAAGAGCTGTTGTGTCAGTTTTTCGGCAGGTTCCGGGGGAATGATGTTGGTGTCAATAACGGCGTCACTGATGTTGCATGTGGGGCGGGCAGTGCCTCCAGCCCTGGCGGACGCCCTGTCCATGGGCAGCACGGCAATACGCTTAAGTTCCGGCAGGGGCCTTGTCTCTTCCCGGCCACCATTCAAGAGACTGCAGCCTGCAAGGAACACGGCTAACAGCAGGACCATGACTGTTCTGGAAAATTGTAAAATTTTCATGCACTCTCCATATCTTTTTTGCAATGAAGCTCGGTTTGCCACTAACCTCGGTCGGATGTCTAAAAAATGGCAAGCAGTAATCGTGCCTTTCAGTGTCATGTCCCGCATGTAAAAGGAGGAGCCTGGCGCCGGACCTGAATATCCGGTCGCTTTTTCGGGGCGGAGCCCTGTTTTGCATTTCGGGCATGGAACCTGAATTTCAGAGACTGCCCTTGCTGGATAACACCCCGTCAACCCTCGGGTCAATTGCACATGCCTCCGAACATGCCCTGCCCAGGGCCTTGAAAACCGCTTCAGCCATGTGATGATTGTTCTTCCCGTATGGTACATTAACATGCAGTGTCATGCCACTGTTTACGGCAAGCGCCCGTAAAAATTCCTCGACAAGTTCAGTCTCAAAGCGCCCTATCAGGGGGGAGTTGAAGGGGACCGAAAACACAAGAAACGGCCTTCTGCACAGGTCCAGATCCACCTGGGCCACAGTCTCTTCCATGGGGACCCTGGAACTTCCGTACCTTTTTATGCCCTTGTAATCTTCAAGCGCTTCCCTGATGCCCTGACCAAGGCATATTCCCACATCTTCAACCGTGTGGTGGGAATCAACATCGAGATCCCCCCTGGCCTCAAGCTCCAGGTCAAAAAAACCGTGCACTGTCCACAGGGTCAGCATGTGATCCAGGAAACCTATTCCGGTGTTTATGGATGCCTTGCCCTTGCCATCCAGGCATAGCGAAAGTTCTATCTGGGTTTCGTTGGTGATGCGGCTGACTGTGCCTCTACGCATTTTTCCTTCCTTTTGTCAACGAGCGGTTGAAAACCCGGGCCCTGGCCAACAGTGTGCGCGCTCCCTGCCGCCTGGTGGCGCCAGAGGGGTTCATGCATCTTTGAAGCATGGAAAAGGGGTGATGCTTGCCAGCGGAGCATGAACCCCTCCGGCGCCGGTTACAACCGCATCTGATATTTTTTAAGAACTTTTCCTGTCTGTCCGATGAGTTATTTGAATACCGAAAAATCAAGAGGTAAATTCTTTTGGCACGGCGCAAGAAAAAAGCTCTTCCTGACATAACCGGAGTAATAGCTCCCCTTTCAGAAGCTTTTCATGTAAGGGTGTTCAGCCTGACTGATATTCCCGAGGCTGTGGCATGGGCTGAAAGGGGAAATATTGCCATCCATGAGAACTACCATTCGCGCCGTCGGCAGTCCTATCATGTAATCTGCGGAAACCGTGACAACCTTGTCGGGTTTTGCAGAGAGATAGGCGTGCCGGAAAATTTCATCACTGCCTCTGAATTTTATCGTTTCTGGCACCTGACATGGTTTCCGAACCTTGATGCAAGAAAGGCTGCATGAAAAAACGGATACGTTGGCCAAGCGCCAGTTTCAGGCGCAATTCCCAGGCCGTCTGCTCAGGCCCTGATATACAGCCAGCCCCGGGCCTGCCAGTCGGCAATGGCCCTGACTGCCGCAGGGACGGTCCTGAATATTTCAGGCAATCGCGATTCCTTTATCTCAAAATCCTTCAGGGAGTTGCCGCATAGATAAATCTCCACGCCGTCTATAACCAGCTGTTTAAGCCTGTCAAAAAGCGCCCTGTCACACTTGATGCACTGGGTTACCGAGTCGGTGTTTGCAATTATGCGAACCTTGAGATTGTCCTCGGGCCCGGCGCTTTTCAGGAAGTTAAGCGCGTTCTTTACCCCTGGCATCCAGCGTTCCTTGTGGGCTACATGGACGATGAGTTTAAGTTCTCCAGCCATTTTACGGTTCCTTCTGTTTCTTTCTGCCTGGCAGACAGCCTTCAGGGCTTTTTCAAAACAGCACCTGCCGCTCCGCTGGTGACCTGAGCGGCGTAGCGTGCCAGGTATCCGGTGGTAATCCTCGGGGCAGGGGGCGTCCATTTTTTACGCCGCTCCGCAAGTACATCTTCAGGGACATCAAGGGTAAGTCTTCTGCCCGGGATGTCTATTTCTATAATGTCATTTTCTTCCACAAGGCCAATCAGTCCGCCTTCCGCGGCTTCAGGCGATATGTGCCCGATGGCGGCTCCCTGGGTGCCACCACTGAAACGCCCGTCGGTAAGAAGCGCAACCTGGCGGTCAAGGCCCATTCCCACTATGGCTGCAGTGGGGGAGAGCATCTCCGGCATGCCTGGCCCTCCCCTGGGGCCTTCATACCGGATTACCACCACATCACCCGGATTTATCTTTCCGGACAGTATTGCCTCGTAGGCATCCGCTTCACCTTCAAAGACACGGGCCGGACCACGATGCTCAAGCATTTCAGGGGCGACTGCCGACTGTTTTACCACTGCGCCGTCAGCGGCAATGTTTCCGTAAAGTATGGCAATTCCGCCTTCGCGGTGGTACGGGTCTGAAACAGGCCTGATTACCTCGCGGTCGGCAACCTTGGCCTTTTCGAGATTGTCGCCTACCCGGCGTCCGGTCACTGTCAGACACTCCTTGTCTATGACTCCGAGATTGTCCAGTTCAGACATTACCGCCTGAATGCCGCCGGCACGGTTGAGATCATGGAGGCTGTGGGGTCCCGCGGGAATAAGGCTGCAGATATGGGCGGTACGGGTGCTCATTTCGTTAAATGCATCCAGGCGGAGGTCCACTTCGGCTTCACGGGCTATTGCAGGGACATGAAGCACGGTGTTGGTGGAACATCCAAGGGCCATGTCAACGGCAATGGCATTTTTGAATGCCCTGTCCGTGGCAATATCCCTGGGTTTGATCTCTTTTTCAACAAGTTCCATTACCTGCATGCCAGTCAGTTTTGCCAGACGAATCCTTGCGGCGTCAACAGCTGGTATTGTGCCGTTTCCAGGCAATGACAGCCCGAGGGCCTCGGAAAGACAGTTCATGGAGTTGGCTGTAAACATGCCGGCGCAGGAGCCGCATGTGGGGCATGCCCGGCTTTCAAGGTCGCAAAGTTCGTCTTCACTCAATTCTCCGCGTTTTACCTTGCCTATGCCCTCGAAGACAGATATGAGATTGACTTTCCCGCCCTTCCAGTCCCCGGTGAGCATGGGGCCGCCCGTGACCATTATGGCGGGGATGTTGAGCCTGAGCATGGCCATCATCATGCCCGGGGTAATCTTGTCGCAACTGGGTATGAGCACCAGTCCGTCAAATGGATGTGCCTGGGCCATGAGTTCAACAGAATCCGCCACAAGCTCCCTGCTTGCAAGGGAGTAGCGCATTCCCAGGTGATTCATCGCAATGCCGTCACATACCCCTATGCCCCCGAACTCAACCGGTGTTCCCCCGGCCATTCTTATCCCTGCCTTGACCGCCTCCGCGATCTGGCGCAGGTGTATATGTCCCGGAATTATCTCGTTAAAGGAGTTTGCAACGCCTATGAGCGGACGGCTGATTTCCTGGTCCGTATAACCCATTGCCTTGAACAGTGAGCGGTGAGGTGCCCTTTCGATTCCCTTTTTCATCTGGTCGCTTCGCATAATGAAATTCCTTTCCGTCAGGCTGATATTTTTTCCCAGACCGGCAGGTCTATGTGCAGTTTTCTGAACCGCGGATCGTTTTTTATCCCTGTATCCCTTTTGTAGTTTCCTATAAGTATGGCGCCGGGTCTCATGGTATCCTCAACCCGCCGTTCAAATTCACGCTGCATGTTGCCGTCTGTAAGGGGACAGAAATAGTACACTACATCAAATTCATGGTACCTGTCATACTCCATTATATCTTTTTGCCATATTCTGTCACTGCCAATCAGCCTGGCGGCAACCTGGAACGGATATTCGTCTTTTTCCATGCCATAGACGTCAAACCCGATCTGTTCGGCAAAGAGCAGCACATTGCCTATGCCGCAGCCTATGTCCACAAGTGACGGCGGCGAGGATTCCGGCGCGGCATTACCCTCCTGGATATAGTCCCAGGCAAGCTTGAGCTCCTGAAATACCTGCCTGGTGTCCATGGCTACAAAAGGGTATTCATGCTCGGTATCAATTGCGCACTGTTTCTGTATTTCCCGTGTGAAAAAAGCTATGAAACGGTTGATGATGTTAAGAAGCTGCTGCTGCTCATCACTGATTTCCACGGCCTTTCTGTATGATTTGCCATTATCCATTTTTTATGCCAATCCGTATGAAGCAGGAAAAACCATGCCAGAAGCACTCCATTTGATCAGTTGGAAGCAGAGACCTGCGCCAAAAAAGAGGTAATATATTTTCCGTCCGGCCTGGTTTTGCCGCCTGCCTGCTGAAGTTCTTTTCTTACCGGTTCTGCCGCAAGCTCCAGTATGTGCCTGGCTGCCCCGGATGATACCTCTGATATTGAGGCAAACTCCTCTGCCGCCCTGTCCAGGACCGCTGCTGTATCCTTGCCCAAAAATATTTCTTGCACATTTTCAAGCACGGCCGGGGCGACCGGCACTATCACCGCCGAGCCTTCAGCCATGAAGTTCACCAATGCCGTGGCAAGTCCGTGCTGCCATGTAAATTCCGAGGGCGTCAGGAAGTTTGTATCCTCCCATGCAATAGCGCTTTTCCAGTTTCGCCAGTGGGGGACAAGCCGCTCCATTATTTTCTCCCAGGTCTCTATTTCAGCAAGCATTTCCATTGCATCCTTGACCTGTTCGATCCCGGAAAAGGGGATGCCTTCCTGCCGGTTTTCATCCCATGCAAGAGGAACATGCCTTTCAAGCATAAGGAACCGGTCGCTGTATATGGAGGGCAGAAAGGCGCGTGGGATTCTCGATGCGATTTTTCTTGCCCGCGACCTGATCCTGGAAAGCGGCCACATGGCTGCCCGAACGATCTCTTCAAGAGGAGATGTCCTGAGAATGTCATCCGGCCGCGCGGCAATATGGTGGTCGATTATAACTTCAAGCCCCAGGTTGATCATGGCCGCGGTTTTGAGCAAGGCCCTTTTCAGGGAATCGGGGTCGTCAAGGTCTGTACGGTCCGCCATCAGTATCTTGTTGGCAACCCCTGTCCACTCCCGTATTATCCTTCCAGCATGAATTGAATCGGCCAGTTCCTGCATGGCCGTGGTTATGGCCGGAAAGTCCGACATGTACAGGGTCGGGACAAAAGCCGGCATATCTTCGCTGTCTGTTTCCCATGCAGGCAATCTGGCCGCCTGGCGGATCCTGTCAGGGGGCAGGGGAGCATAGATGTCAAGGGCGCTGAAGTAGTCAGGCAGGCCGAAATCGGCAAGGCGTCCGCACCTGAGCCGCCATGCCCGCTCGGTGCATTCCGTGGCTGTCTCCGTGAGGATGGTCTCCATTGTGTTGCGGTAAAATCCCGGATCAAGCTCTGCAAGTTTCATTACAACCCTGGTCCAGAGAGGTTCCAGCTTGGCGCTGAATTCGATGTAATAGCTGTTGTCAATGGTGAACGGGTACAGGATGTCCTTGGCCTCTTCCAATTCCATGTCTCCGGGCCGTTTTTGCACCTTTGCAAAGTTGCGCATGATGGCAGGCACAAGGAATGGATCTTTTTTCATTATCCATCCGAACCACCGGTCGGCCGCCTCTTCACCCGCCTCGAACAGCAGTATGAGCCATGCGGTTATGCGGTCCGGCCTCAGGGCGTCCTTTTCCCACCAGTCAAGATCAAAAATAAACTGAAGCTGGTCACAGGAACAGGCCGCAATGGTCTGGAGGCTGTCTTCCGGGCCTGTAGCCTTTATTGTCCAGAAGAGTTCTTCAACCGGTAAGGAGCGCACCAGCTCCGGAAAGTTTCTGGACAGTAGCATAAGCTCCTGGCGTTTCTCCCAGGGGGTCATGAGCGTAAGCATTGCCTGACGGCTGAGCGAAAGTTCATTGAATTGCCGTTCCGCTTCGACCGCAGGTAGAGAAAGAATTTTTTCAGGCAATAAATCTGTCAAGTTCAGAATCCTTTAATCCGATAAATAAATATAAAGCAGTTATAGAGACGGTTTTTTTACGGCCATATTGTGCAGTAAAATCCGTTGAGCCGGATAAGGCAGGGGACTGCCTCAAAGTCCGTCTCATGAGATATTGTCATTTTAGCTTTTGCACAGACTCTAAACTGTAACTATTTAACAGTAAACCCCGGTTTCCATGTCCAAGGTCAGCTTTTTGGTTTTTGCATAAAATGGAATAGGTGAATAGTATCTGTCCTGTTCTTGTATGATTTTCAGTAGCTTCCTGGCTATATGGTTTGGAGGAAACCCCAGGGGACCGCACTGGTGAGTAATGCCGGTATCTGGAGAGTACCGGCAAATAATTCTGGTAGGAGAGAATAATGGGATATGATATCCCCCAGGAGAGAAGGAAATTAAAGATGGCGCCTGACAACCGGTTGAAGCATATGGAGATACTGATAGCAGAAGATGAAAAGAATATCGGAGATCTGCTAGTGGAGCTCCTGGCGGACGAACAGCGGAATATCACCGTCGTGCACAATGGCGCCGAGGCCGTTCAGCTTCTGGAACAGCGGCCTTTTGACCTGCTGATTACTGACCTCATGATGCCTGAAGTAGATGGCATGGAAGTGCTTCACCATGCAAAAACGCTGTATCCGGATATCCAGGCCATTATTATTACCGGCTATGCCTCGCTTGAAACCGCCATCCAGGCGGTAAAGGAAGGCGCATATGATTATCTGCGCAAGCCCTTCCGGCTTGAAGAGCTGAAGATCAGTGTTGATAATGCATGTGAACGCATAGCCCTTATTCGTGAAAATAATCTGCTTCTCGAGAATCTCAGAAGAGTTCAGGGTGAAAGTCAACAGTCAGAATCATCCAGGGAGGAAGTCGGTCTGGAAAATCCTGCTTCGGCATATATGGGATCAGATGTCCTGTCACCAATTCTGCTGGCCCCCGGGCCGGTTTCGGGCAGCAATACCCTGGATGAACTTGAACGCCTTGGAAATTTGAGGCAGCAGGGGGTTATTACCGAAGAGGAGTTCATCAGGTTGAAGGAAAAGCTGCTGAACAGGCTTTAATTGGATATTTATCATGAGTGATTCTCTAATCAAACATGGTGCAGGGCCCCCTAACGGCAGCCAGGCAGGAAAAACGAACTGGAAGGTGCTCATAGTAGATGATGAGGACCTGGTGCGTCAGACCCTCTCAGCTTATCTTGAAGGACTGGGCAATTTCCATATCTTCCAGGCTTCAAATGCCCTTGAGGGGCTTGCGGTTATAAAGACCCAGGGTGAGATGGACGGTGTATTTGTTGATATAAATATGCCGGGCATGGATGGCATAGAGTTTCTGGGCAGGATAAAAGAGATTGACCGAACCATAGTCGCTACCATCATAACTGGTCAGCCGTCCATGAATGTCATAGTCAATGCCATGAGGGCAGGCGCTTCTGACTTTTTGACAAAA
>JALVQQ010000197.1 GCA_027025395.1 Deltaproteobacteria bacterium
GGTATTGTATGCAGTCGCCACTCCGTCGGACAGCCTGTTTTTCAGGGAAAACGGCATCAGAGCGCTGGAAACATTCAGGGAGGCAACAAAATTTTCCTGCCCTGGTTCCTGCAACAAACAAAACCTGCTAAAATACCTTGAGGAAACAGGCATCTACATGACTGCTGGCACACAGGAGCGCAAGGATAAGATAGCAGAAATCTTCATCTCCTGCTCCATGTTTTTCCAGCATGTCTTCCGGAAGTACTCCATTGAAAGATGCGTTGTGCACGAACGCAACTTCCTGGATACTGCGGCAGCCCAACATGCATCCGAACTGTGCGGGATCAGGACATTCTACCTGTCATCCGGCTTTTTCAGGGGCAAGACAGTAACCATCGCGCCCGAAAGGATCAGGTTTACTGATGTTGACACATGGCAGAAGCGGATTGCGGAATTCAACCCGGAAAATATCGTCAAAGCCCCCTGCCCGCCCTGTGATCTGGATTTTTCCCGTGAAACAGTTACAGACATAAAAAAGGCCCCGGCCTGGAAAACAGCCGCCAGCCGCCTTTCCGCAACTCTCCTCTCACCTGCCGCCGCAAGGCTTTCGGGAATGCTCAGGCCAGGAAAGGGATTGCGTAGGGCAGCCATTTCACGAATCAGAAAACAAAGGGCAAGGGCGCTTAAACCTGACAGGGTTACCCTCCCCCCCAGGTTCGTTCTGCTTCCGCTCCAGGGCAACGAAATTCTTTCGGAAGTTCCAAATCCCCTTGATATAAAAAACATGGAACACCTGACAGGAATTGTCGCCAACGCCATTGACAAAATGAACAGCAGGCACGGGCTTGACCACAGGCTGGTTGTGAAAGAGCATCCGTTAAGACCCTTTGTAATCGGCACGTCATTTACCCGCAGGTTTCCCGATGTTATCCTTTTGAGAAAATTCGACATGAACCGCCTGTTTGAATCCGCATCCGCAGTTGTGACCTTTAACTCACTTGCCGGATTCGAGGCCCTCCAGGCAAATATTCCGGTAGTTATGCTGGGACCACTTTTTTACGGTATAAAGGGGCTGGTCCACCGCCCTTCATGCACTGCCGACCTGGCAGAAACAATATACAGGGCACTGAACAGCAGCACAGACCAGGCATTGCTGCACAGGCTCATAAGCTACCTGAAAACCAGATACGAGGTGGAAGCGGACCGCAAGAATCTTGACGCGGAAGGCCTATACAACATAGCCTGCAGGATATGTACATGACAGACCATCATACCATCAACAGTTCCGGCAGCGTGATTTTGATCTTCTTTCTTCTGCTGGTATGCCTGCCGTTCAACAGCGGCCCTACCCTGAAGTATGCCCTTGCAGTTCTTTTTACAGCCGCCTCTGTTTACGACGTGTGCAGGGATACACAGCGCTGCCGCTCCATCTTCCACAGGCTTTTGAAGACACCTGTAGCCTGGACAGCGGGCCTTTTTGCCCTTGCCCTCCTTATCTCGGTTTTTACAAGCATGGACCCCATGTACTCAGCCAGAAAATTCATGGAGGAGGCCGTGCTCAACCTTGGGCTTTACTTTTCATTTGCAGCCTACTGCGCTACAACGGACAGGGATACCGGCTGGATGGATATTATCGCATGGGCGGTAATACTGTTCCTTGTATTCTATCTCGGCCTTATGATGCAATGGGCATTTTCCCATGCAGGCAGGCTTCTGCTCGAGATTCCGGGCAAATGTGACTTTCCCCAATCCACATTCTGGGACAGAATTTTTGGCTATGGCAACTGCAACCAGCTGGTACACGGAATAAAACACACAAGTTTCTTTCTTCTTCTTGGCATCTCCGTATCATTTGCAGGTATCATCTGGAAACACCGTCCCTGGCTCCATGTTCCTGCATGCGTGCTCAGCTTTCTGAGCCTTGTAACCACCACGAGGCGGGCAGCAATCATCGCTGCGATCCTTGGAGCCGGCATGGCCGTTTTTCTCAGAAAGGAAGCGCGGCGGCATGTCCTTGTTGCAATTATCCTGTGCGTTGCGCTGCTTTCAACCCTGTTGGCAACAGGCAAGGGGCGCTACTTTCTGCGGGAGAACTGGGATCTGATACTCCAGGGAGAGATTGAAAAGGCCAAGGAACAGGAAGGCTCTATTCCAATACGGATGCTCTGCATAACCGAATTTTCAAAGGAGATAATGAAGCATCCGTTCAGGGGCGCGGGCCTCGGAAGAAGAAATATCAGGCGGAGGTTTCCCGGCCCGTGCAAGGACCTTGGAATCAGTCACCCCCATAACATCCTACTGAGCCTTGCCTGCGAAACTGGCATTCAGGGAGCAATCGCCCTGATCCTGCTTGTAATTGCCCAGGCCAGAATGTTTATCCAGGCTTTCAGACGAACCGGGTCCGATCAGACAAAAATGTTAATGGCAGCCGCCCTGATCTACATGTGCACCTTCTGGCTGGCCCAATTGGCCACATACAGCTTCCATCATGGAACATCCACCCTGTACTGGTTGTTCATGGCAATACCCACGGGCCATGCCGTCAGCTGCCGGGCCAGTGAAATCTCCTGAACAGGCCAGCGGGAAAGGAAGGCCGACCACTCTCCTGGCTGGCGGAAAGCATCCCGCCGGTCTTTTCCGCCAACTTCGCATCCACAACGGCGCGCAATTCAGATTCCTGCCAATTTGCAATGCAAAATGCCACGTCACCAGACTCCAGCTTGATATTGTGCAAATGCAGGCTTTCCACCGGAAACTGAAATGCGCAACGGCTCATTCAACTCCCAGGCAAGAAGCTGCATCTTTTTCGTGCGCTGACCGGGATAAATGGCAGAAGCGAGCAGAGGGCGCCGTTTCATTTCATCAGGCAGAACGGCAAATCCGCGCCTCAACATTTTCCGCTGGACAATAATGAAACGCCTGCCGCTGTCGGCCAGAAAGCCGGCTACATCTTCCCTGCTCTTCAGTACCCGCACCGGCCCTGCAAATCCGAGATAAAAAATCAAATTTGCCGTATCCATGCCAAGGGCTACCCTGTCAGGAGGAATATCTCCCATCATGCGTCGCACCTCCCTGACAAATGGGCGCGCAGACCTGTATTTTTCAAGAACAAGCTGCTGGTGGCAGAAATAACCAAAACTCAAAATCAGCGCGGAGAGCAGGGAGGCTGGCAGGGCCCAGGATGAACAGGAGTATGTATGTTCTGACGCTGACAAAGACCACTGGCAGTAAAGCATAAAACGTCTGCAGAGAAAAATTCCTGCAAGAGACAAAGCCCCGGTACAAAAAAGCGAAAAGGCAAGCCCCTGAGGCGGAACGATTCCGGTAAAATATGTAACCGCGCAAGAGAGCGCCGGAGCAGAAAACGCCAGCCCGCCTGCCGCAACGAGAAGCCACATCTGGGCCTTGAGGCAAAAATCATGCAGCCTGCCCGGCTTTCCCCTGGAGAGAAAATTTCCGGCTGCAATGGCAAGAAACGGCATTATTGGAAGTATATAGTAACTGCGCCTGGAAGAAGAGAGTGTGAAGACAATGAAGACAATCAGCCATGCCTCTGTCAGCCACCTTGAATCAGGCCCGCTTGACCTGTAATTCCTTATACCGTCTGCGACCGCGCCCGTAACAACAGGCGTCCAGGGGAAAAAGAGCAGGGGGACATAGCGGAAATAGACATAAAAAGGCTCCTTATGGTCAAATGCATTGAAAAATCTAAGGATATTCTCCCTGAACACCAGCTGGAAACCGCTCTGGCCATAACCTTCGGCAGACAGGGACGCGTACCAGAAAGGGGCCAGATAAAGCAAGATGCCTGTCACAAGGGCTGCAATGTGCGGCACGGAAACACACCGCCTCCATCCGCCCCTTCTCAACATGTCCGGCAGACATGCAAGGCATGGCACCACCACGGCCGGAAGCCCCTTGAACTGTGCTCCCGTGGCGCATATGGCATAAAACACAAGGAAGGAAACGAACCCGGGCCTGTTACGCCGGACATGGTACCAGAGAACGGCAAGGACGATAAAGGCGACATTTTCAACATCAGCACAAGCGGTTCGTGACCAGAACAGAAACCCGAAAGAGGTAAGAAGGATCCATCCGGAAAGATATGCGGCCCGGCGGCCGAAAAGCCTCTCTGCCAGCGTTACAGTTGCCCACAAAGAGACAAGCCCTGCGGCTGCTCCGGGAAAGCGGGCCACAAGTTCATTCATGCTTCCGGTAATCCAGGAGGTTAAAACAATAACCCAGTATGTAAGAAGCGGTTTGTCAAAATAGGGAGTCCAGTTTATTGTGGGATGAAAGTAGTCATGCCTTAACATCATCTCCCTGGCGACCTCGGCCCAGCGCCCCTCGGAGCCCCAGAGAGAACGCGCGCCAAGAAAACAGAAGAGCAGGACAGAGGCCGAGCCATAAAAAAACCAGGGGTTGCCGTACCACCTGGCGCACCCCTGTTCTGTTTTTTCAAGCTGTTCCAATCCGTTCACCGGTTACCCATTTATCGCTGTCAAACCTTCAATCAGCTTTTCCATGTGGGCGGCCACGGTGTATGGCGAGGCAGCCCGCGCCATCTCTTTTCCAAGTTCCTTTCTGTCAAGGGAATCCATGGAAAGGAGCCGCGAAACAGAGTCTGCAAGGGCATATGAATCCCCTGCCGGCACCACAAGCCACCGGGCCGCCTGTCTTATTATTTCCGAGGCTCCATTAAGCGAGGTTGTAACAACCGGCACTCCGCAGGCCGAGGCCTCGAGACAGGTATTGGCAAACGGATCGTAACGGGTGGGCAGAACAAAAATGTCCGACGCCTGGTAATACGGGGCCATATCATTTACATAGCCCGGCACAATAAGGCGATCAGACAGGCCATGTTTCCCGGCAAAAGAAAAAATATTCCTGTCATGCGCAGGCCCGGCGGCCACAAGCACAAAATCCCTTTGTGAAATCTGTTTCTCAAGGGCCTGCAGGAGCAGATCAAAGCCTTTTCTCCAGAGGTTTGTGCCTGCAAAAAGGATAATATCCCTTTCTTCCGGCAGCCCCAGCTCTTTTCTTATAACCTGTTTACGATGGGCGGAAACCTGGAAAAAACGGCCTGGATCAAAACCGTTATAGACAGTTAAAATTTTTTCAGAAGGGATTCCATGGTAACGGCGCACCTGCCCTGCAACAAGCAGGGAGTTTGTAAGAATCTTTTTGGCCGCGTTTATGGATCTTCGTTCAAGTGAAAGAAGACAGCTGTGACGGGGCATAAAACGCCTGAATGACGAAAAGATACCGCCTGAATAACCATGTTCGAGCCATGCAGCATGCAGAGGATCGGAGATGCGAAGAATATCAACGGGCATTACCCTGGAAAGGCCGTAAGTGACGTCAAACTCATTTGTCATGAGCACCTGCCGGACGGCCATGAAGAAGCTCATGTTCTTCATGATGCTGCCACGGCCTGAAACCGGCGCCCTTATAAAACCGGCCCCGGCTTCCTCAAGACAGGGCTCCACGCTGTCTGCAATCACAGTGACCCCGAACCCGGCCTTGACAAAGTTATGCACCACGCCGGCGCAATAATTTTCGGCCCCGCCAAAAGTGCTGCCGCACTCCCGTCTTATTACAGCGATTTTCAAACACTGCCCTCCTTCACTGTCACGCCATGCCCCCTGCCAGGCCTTGAGCCATTAAGACACGATTGGAAGGATAAATAACGGTACCGCCACTGACTGTCTTTCCTATACCCATTGATATGGGCCTTTACCAGCATTTGAAAGTTCTTTTTGTATTATTCCCATTTCAAACCGGAAGGCCCCTTGCCGCCTGCCTTGACCGTGCCTGGAATCTACCGTATAAATCATGAGGCTGCCACCTATCATATTTTCCCAAACAGGCGGGGCAATACCATGTCAAATGAATATAACAACAATAAAGAGAAAAAAATAACCGACTTCGCAGATCTTCAGCTCCGGGGCCTTCAGTGGACTGTCAAACACGCCTGCAGAAACAGCAGCTTCTATGCTGCAAAATTCAAAGACGCCGGCATCACTCCGGAAGACATCAAAAGCCTGGATGATCTCGTCAGGCTTCCATTCACCACGGCTGACGATCTCAAATCGGGCTATCCCTTCCCCCTGCTAAGCGTGCCCCACCACCAGGTTGTACGAATTCACGCCTCGTCCGGCACCACTGGGAAACGCAAGATAATGGCGTACACCAGCCAGGATGTGGAGGACTGGACCAGCTTCTTTTCCAGGTGTTATGAAATGGCTGGCGTCGGCCCGGGCAGCCGGGTACAGATAGCCGTTGGATACGGGCTTTGGACCGCAGGAGCCGGATTTCAGGCGGCTTGTGAAAGGGCGGGCGCCATGGCGGTTCCCGTAGGCCCTGGCAACATAGACATGCAGTGCCAGTTTCTACAGGATCTTCAGCCTGACGTGCTGTGCTGCACGGCAAGCATGGCGCTACTGTTGTCTGAAGAGATAAAACGGCGGGGCATACGCAACAAGATTAATCTGAAAACAATCATCCAGGGTTCGGAGCGGTGCAGTGAGGCCATGCGTCACGCAATACTTGACTATTCGGGCGCGGAACACCTCTATGATATAACAGGCATGACAGAAATGTACGGCCCCGGCACCGGTATTGACTGTCATCTCCATAACGGCATCCATTACTGGGCTGATTTTTTCATATTTGAAATAGTTGACCCTGAAACCCTGGAGCCTGTGCCTGAAGGTGAAACAGGCGAACTTGTGGTAACCACCCTGAGAAAGGAGGCATCTCCCCTGATACGTTACCGCACCAGGGATCTTACCCGCATGATTCCCGGAGAGTGTGAATGCGGCTCTCCCTATCCGAGACACGACAGGATACTTGGCAGAAGCGACGACATGATCATTTTCAGGGGGGTGAACATATATCCAGGACAGATAGATGAGATACTTTCCGAGGTGGCGGTTGATTATCCCATATCAAGCGAGTTTGATATAACCTTGAACCACGCCGAGGGAAGGGATACCATGCTTATTAGGATTGAACGGGAACCTGACGCCGATTCGTCCCAGGACCAGGAGGTCGAATTGATGATCCGTGATCTCATAAAGACAAGGCTCCTGGTTTCGCCGGAGATCACCATTACCGACTACGGCGCCCTGCCCCGGTCGGAACGGAAATCCCGAAGGATTTATGACAGAAGGCAGGAGCAATATCAACCGGCCTGATCCATCGGACGTATCAAGCCACTAATAAAAAAAGGGCATTCCCCCAACCTGACAAATCCTTGCTATCCACAAGGTGAGAGGAGAGAGAAGATGAAAAAAGTCATAACGGCGGTATTGGCGTTGCTCATAACCGCAGTTTTTCACTGCACCGCTGCTGACGCTGGAAAACTCAGCCTTACATACGCCAACTTTCCACCAGCATCCACCTTCCCGTGCATACAGATGGAGCAGTGGAAAAAGGAAATTGCCAGGCGCACCGGCGGAAAGCTTGAGATCAAGACATTTCCAGGCTCCACTCTGCTTGGCGCCAAGAACATGATGGACGGAGTCATTGACGGCATAGCGGACATCGGATGCATGGTCTTTGCCTATCAGCCGGGCCGGTTCCCGCTTCTTGAAGCTGTTGACCTGCCACTTGGCTTTTCAAACGCCACTGTGGCAAACGCCGTCCTCTTTGACCTTTATTCCAGGTACAAACCCGCATCCCTTGAAAAGGTCAAGGTTATTACCCTGTTCACCGCGCCTCCTGCTGACATAATGTCAAAAAAACCTGTTCGCGCCCTGGCCGATCTCAAGGGATACGAGCTGAGATGCACTGGTGCAGGAGTAAAGCCGCTGAAACTCCTCGGAGCCACGCCTGTAGCAATGCCAATGTCAGAGACCCCGCAGGCCCTTCAGAAAGGTATTGTCAAGGGGATTTTTTCTTCCTTCGACATTCTGAAAGATTTCAATTTTGCGGAAACCTGCCGGTTCGCCACTGTCTGTCATATGCAGACCACTTCCTTTGCCGTAATAATGAACAAGGACAGGTGGAACAGCCTGCCTGAAAATGTCAGGAAGGCCATTGACGGGCTTGCCAGGGAACACTCCATATGGACCGGCCGTTACATTGACAATCATGTCAAGGAGTCTGTTGAATGGTCAAGGAAGAAGTATGGGCTTGAGCTGATCACGCTTTCAGAGGAGGAATACAGCCTTTGGCACAAACGCGTTGAACCGCTAACAGGACAGTGGATGGAAAAGGCCTCAAAGAGAGGACTGCCCGCCAGGAAATTCCTCGAAGACCTCAAATCCTTAAAGGCCAGGTATGAGAAGCAGTACGGTTCCCACTGAAACTTGACTGCCGAACCGGCAGCCCCGGTCCTGATGAATTTACCCTTCAAGGGCCGGGGCTTGTGCCTGCAAAAAACTCCATTGGCGCCCACGTTACCGCAGTCCCGGTGATCCGTAGCCTCCATGACTGGTCAGACAATACCGGCGGCATACTGAAGCCAGGCGCCGGCCATAAGTCACAAATCCGCCACTGCCTATGCTTCCTCAATGAAACTGTAGAGGAGTTTGATCTCCTCAGGCCATATTTCCGGGTCGGTTGTCTCAAGAACAAGGGGCATGTTATCAAACCTGGGATCATTCATGATAAACCTGAAGGCATCAAGCCCTATATACCCCCTGCCCAGGCTCTGATGTCTGTCAACCCGGCTTCCAAGCGGTTTTTTTGAGTCATTCAGATGGGCCCCTCGCAGATACTCCATGCCTATGACAGCATCAAACTCCTCCATTGTCCTTTCATAGGCATCCCTGGTCCTGATATCATATCCCGCTGCAAAGGCATGGCATGTATCGATACAGACCCCCACTCTGTGCTTCTGTTCCATTCCTTTTATAATATCAGCAAGGTGCTGGAACCTGTATCCCACGTTGCTCCCCTGCCCCGCCGTGTTTTCGATAATCACCGCTACTCCCTGCGTGGCGGCAAGGGCCTTGTTCAGGCTTGATATTATATTTTCAATGCACTCGCCTTCCGATATCCGGTTCAGGTGACTGCCTGGATGAAAATTCAGCATCACAAGCCCCAGGGCGTGACAGCGCTGCAGTTCGTCAATAAAGGCCTCAAGGGATTTTTGCCGTTTCTCCTCCTCCGGATGTCCCAGATTTATAAGATAACTGTCATGGGGCAGGCAGTGTTCAGGCAATATATTTGCCTTTCTCAAATTCTGTTTGAAATGGAGGATACTGCCCTGGCCAAGGGGTTTGGCCTTCCATTGCCGCTGATTCTTGGTAAAAAGCGCAAGGGCGGAAGCTCCTATTCCGGCGGCATTCAGCGGTGCTTTTTCAACACCGCCTGCCGCGCTTACATGTGCACCAACGTATTTTTTCATGACAAGCTGCATAAGTACAGGCTCTGGTTACGGTAATGATAAGCGAGACGGGCTCCGTAACTATAGCAAACATATATTGTATTATCCACTTGCTATCAGGCGTCGGTCTGATATGGTGCGGCACCGCCTTCCTTTGGCGGGAAATGGCACGGTTTAAGCCTGCGGCCGACCAAATGGCAGTGACAAGAATCTTCCCGTATTTCTTGCAGGTTGCTTATAAGGAATTTCCGGGAGAATGATAACCGCGCCTGGCCTTTATCATGGTAGGGCGGATATATGTATCTAGGTGTATTGGCCCAATATCCAAGTTTGACCAGTCCATAAAAAAAGGAGAAATAAGAGATGACCAGGATCTATCTGTTTTGCCTGCTTGCGGTAATGACCGCGGTTCCCTCACATGCCATGTCTGTACTTGACACCGGCGTAAGACCTGACGGATGCTGTGCCAAGCTGGACTTCAGTTCCACAATCGGCAACTTTGTACTTTCCATACCCTGTGTACAGTACGGCAACAATTATTACACCCTGGAACTTACCTGGAACGGATCAGGATTCAGCCTGTTTAATTACATGGAAACCCAAGGAAGCTGTGCCTCGAACTGTACCGGGGCAAACGGAGGCGGCGGGAATATATGCGCTGACTGTTCATGCCCCGACTTTGCCAGGGCACATCCCCTGGAATGCGGTCAGACAGGTAGGCTTAACTTCCGTCTTACCTGGAAAAATTCCAATGATGTTGATCTGCGTGTTGTGTATGACAGTGGCCAGAACGATAATGGCGAAATCATCTGGTACAATAACAAGACCGGAGAGAAAACCGGTGGCATGCTTGATGTTGATGCAAACGCCGACTGCTCTTCAAACGTGACCAACAGGCCGGTGGAGAATATTTTTTTTGAAGCTCCTCCCGCTGGCATCTATACCATGAAGGTATGTGGCTATCAGGATTGCGGCAATGGAGACACATCGGTAACTGCACAGGTGCTTGTTAACGGTACGGTTGTCAAGGAGAAAAGTATTGTGGTCAAAACCTGGAATGGCGGTGACAGCAGCTGCACCGACGTCTTCACCTACACCGTCAATTGATTGTATCGGACAGTGACATGACAAATTCTGATTGAAAACGGGGCTTGCTGCCGGTTTTTCAGTCTTTGCCACCAGGAATACAGGAGAAAGCCAAACATGGGACGGCCTTTTCCTGAAAAAAACACACAAGGCGGAGAACTCGGCTTGACTTCATCATTTTTTGGGGTGTGGATTATCATCACGATTTCTGGCTTGTTGACATAGCCGGTGATATTTTTTGATACCGCAGGGGGATTCAAACATGAAAATCTTGGTTACGGGAGGGGCTGGATTTATAGGCTCGAATGTTGTGGATGCATATATTGACCAGGGTCATGAAGTCGCCGTGGTTGACAATCTCTACTCGGGCAAATGGGAAAACATAAACCCAGAGGCGACATTTTACCTCATGGATATAAGGGCGGACGAGTTCATGAAGGTGCTTGAAAAAGAAAAACCCGATGTCATAAACCACCATGCCGCCCAGATTTCCGTACCCGCGTCAGTGGAAGATCCGCGTTTTGATACGTCAGTTAATGTCCAGGGTTTTGTCAATCTCCTTGAATGCGCCCGCGCGGCTGATATAAAAAAGATTATCTTCATATCTTCAGGTGGCGCCATTTACGGAGAGGCCAGGGAGTATCCCACCACTGAAAAATATCCGCCCCAGCCTCTGTCACCCTATGCAATAGCAAAGGCGGTATCCGAGGATTACCTGGCCTTTTACAACCATCAGTACGGACTTAACTATACTGTATTGCGGTATGCCAATGTTTATGGCCCAAGGCAGATACCTCATGGCGAGGCCGGCGTTGTGGCCATCTTCATGGACCGGCTCCTGAACCATGAACCGTGCACCCTGTTCCATTTTGAGGATGAGCCTGAAGGAATGATACGCGACTACGTCTATGTGGGAGACATAGTGAAGGCAAACATCAAGGCGCTGGAAGCCGGGGACGGAATGGCGTTCAACATAGGAACCGGCATTGAGACCAGGACAAGAAGACTTTTTGATGAGATATACAGGGCCGTAGCCTCCAAAAGATCAATCCCGTCAGAGCTTTCCGTGCCTGAATCAAAATCCGCCAGGGGAGGAGACCTTACCAGGAGTTGTCTCAACGTGGAGCTTGCCCGCAAGGTGCTTGGATGGGAACCTGAAACAGACCTGGAAACAGGGCTTGAAAAGACCCTTGCATGGCGCCTTTCACAATAGCATTTCCGTCTGTCAGTGATCATGAAAGTTTCGGTTTTCCAGTTTTCCCCGTCTCCCGGTGATATTGCCGCCAACCTGGACAAGGTTGCAAACGCGGCCCGGCATGCTTCAGGCAGAGGCGCTGATTTCCTGCTTCTGCCCGAACTGTGGCCTACCGGCCTGCTTTCCCCGAAGGAAGCCGAAATGGCAGCCAGCCAGTCCCGAAAAATAGAAAATGCACTGACAGAGGCCGCTGAGAAATTCAACTTGACCATTGCAGGTACCATTGCCGCATCAAGGCCGCAGACCAGGTGTGAAAAGATATTGCCAGCCGCTGATTCACAGATCAGGAACACCGCGCTGGTGGTTTCACCAGGGGGGGTGACTGCCCGTTATGACAAAATCAACCTGTTCCATCCAATGAACGAGCACAGGGTTTTCGCCCCTGGTACCGCCCCCTGTCTCTTCACCCTTGCCGCAAAGCCAGAAACAGATGCCGGATTCCTTACCTGTTTTGATCTGCGCTTCCCGGAGCTTGCCCGCAACCTTGTCCTGCGGGGAGCCCGGATACTGTTTGTCTCCGCCTTGTGGCCCAGGGCCAGAAGAGAACATTTTGAACTTCTTCTCAGGGCGCGAGCCGTGGAAAATCAGTGTTTTGTAATTGCTTCAAACGCCTGT
This sequence comes from Deltaproteobacteria bacterium, assembly GCA_027025395.1. Taxonomy (GTDB): domain Bacteria; phylum Desulfobacterota; class Dissulfuribacteria; order Dissulfuribacterales; family QOAL01; genus S144-17. Next base: position 12,276 of record JALVQQ010000197.1, read on the forward strand.
CAGGACCATAAACACACCGAGTTTGCCGGGACTTCCTGCATCATTGATCCAATGGGCAATGTTCTGGCCAGCGCCGGCACCCAGGAGGCCCTGCTTGTGGAAAAAATCGACCTTGCCACAGTCAGGGAAGCAAGGAGGCTTTTTCTCTCAGCCCGTCCCCCAAGACACTGGGCGGCCTGCACAGGCAGCAAGATTGTATCCAGCCATGAGCTGGCGAGATTGGTGAAGCGCCGCCGGCAACACGGGCAGCGCATGGTATTTACCAACGGATGCTTTGACCTGCTGCATGCCGGTCATGTCTCATATCTTGAAGAGGCAAGACGGCATGGAGATTTTCTGGTAATTGGCCTGAACAGCGATGCATCGGTTAAAAC
>JALVQQ010000198.1 GCA_027025395.1 Deltaproteobacteria bacterium
CTCCATAGCGGCAGGTGAATTCTGACGTTAGACAAATAAAGGAATAATAAATGACATTAATGTTTCCAGTTTTATTAATTATCCTTGGGATGCTATGCATGCCAGCTTATTTGGCATCACGTAAGAAAGAAAATGAATCCAAATGGTTTTTAGTTTCTGCTCTACCCGCTATTGCGCTATGGATTGGCTTAACTGCAACAGGATATGGAGCGCAAAGTCTTGCAAATATCATTGAGATATTTTTGGTGTTGTCGGCAACTATTATAATGTCTTATCTCAAGGTTTTTCTCATAGATCCAAAATTGCATAGAGCAAAACAAACTACTTACATAATGATGGGGGTGTTAATTGTTGTTGTATTTCTATTAAGAGCATTTATGCCATCATTGCCGGAATAATTGAAAAGATGTCTAACAGTAAAGATTGAGGGGAGTCCATGACTCCCACTCAATCTGTTGTTCAAGAAGGCGCGGCTGCTCCTCCTTATGGGTATTGCTATTGCGGAGAGATGTTGACAGGTGAGCGTACCGGCAGACTTACCGAACTGACGGAGAGGAGCCGGTGTTGATTGAATCCGGCAATGCTGGCAAGAGGCGTTTCATATTGCGAAGGGACTGCGGATTTCGCCATTTTTCATGAGGAGTGGCGCAGATCTCCTTTGACCTTGTTTTTGACAACTCCGGCCTGACCTTGTTCTTGTTGATTGGTGACTTCAAATTCACGCTACGTTGGCGCCTTTCTCGCCCATAGCGGTTGCCAGGGGATGATACTGTAGAGATCAGCGGTCCCTGGCAGGTTTGGCACACCGGCCCTGGGGCTGTTATCTTATTGCGGGGCGGCAGAAGATCATCGAGATGATATCGTTTGCTGTTTGCAGCAATAATAAGCAGGCGAAGCCTTGTGATTGGCACTGCACAGTTGGCGTTGAGGAAGCCATAATGGCGGACCTTCATGAAGCCATCGGGCAGGACATGCTGAAGGAAGCGCCGCATGAACTCGAAGACAGTGACAGTTGTGCGGCGGAGCCGGTTACTGCCGGTTTTTTTGTAGCTGAAAGTCACCTGGCCATGAGCCACTTCGATGATTCTGGCATCTGTGATCGCCACGCGGAAGACATAGCGGCTCAGGTATTTTAGGGCGCTTTGGCTTTCTGGCAGGGCCTGGCAATGGACATTCCAAGGTTTGGTCCAGACAGCGGGATCGATTTGAGCAATCAATCCTTGGGCTGCCATTTCTTTTTTGAAGACAGCGCGGTAGATTTTGGATAGTGCCCGCACCGGGAGATAGAAGCGATTGGCCGATGGCAGCCATGCTGTTTTGTCTTTTGACAGGCCTCCTGCTGGAACAATACAGTGCAAATGTGGATGATACTGGATCATTCGTCCCCAGGTGTGGAGGATGGCTGTGAATCCTGGTGTAGAGGCGCCAATGAACCGTTTGTCCTGAGCCAGTGTTTTCAGGGCAGTGGCAGCGGCCTTGAACAGAGCGGCATAGGCTGGTTTCTGGTTGGCGCGGCAGAACGCTCGTATCTCTTCCGGAAGCGTCCAGGTGATCAGAAAATAGGGACAGGGCAATTGCTTATCCATCTGTTTTTGCAGCCATAGATTGGTTTTATGCTGCTGACATTGTGGACAATGCCTGTTGCCGCATGAGCGGTCAAAGACGTGAACCTGTCCACAGTCGCGGCATCTGTAAACGATCTGACCGAGTCTGCCAGAGCGGCACTGTCTCATGGCCTCGATCACCTCGCGGTGGTTGGCTGGCATGTTGGGGAATTGTCGGATGTAGTCGGAGGCATGCGTCTGAAAGATTTTATTGATGGCTCCCATTGCCTTACTCCATGATCGAGTTGATGATCTGGCAGGCGTCTTCCATGCCTTTGTTGGTGAGATGTAGGTAGATCATGGTAGTGGAGATATCGGCATGGCCGAGGTTTTTCTGGATCACACGCAGGTTGACCCTTGCTTCCAGGAGATGGGTGGCGTAGGAGTGTCTCAGGGTATGAATTGAGACCCTTTTTTTTGAGATGCCGGCGTCCTGTTTTGCTCTTCTGAAAGCGCCTTGAACAGCGTCGATGGACATGGCTCTCTGGTCAGGACAGCTGGCAGCCGTTTGTCCCGTTTGGGGTTGATGACGTTGAGGGCATGCCATTTTTTTCGCAGGACATTGTGAAAGAAGAACTTGATGCCTGCCCATGCAATGCGGAGAGTGGCCGGGGCCCATTTTGTGACTTCTTGCCGATGGATGAAGTAGTTGACCAGGTCTTCTTCGGTGATCTGATCCGGTGATTTGCAGCAGTGTTGGACCAGTTGCCGCATGGCTCTGGAGTAGGCCTGTCTGGACCGTTCGCCGAGCCCGGCGACTTTCATGAGTCGATCGAATTCATTTTGCCATTGAGATTGGTGGCAGAGATTTCGGTCCATAATTTCCTCCTTGGTTTTTGTTCCACCTGAAAGGGTTCTTGGAACAGGTAACAACCAGGGAGGAATTTTTCACAGGGAGCCAAGGATTCGCGGGAAGAAGTGGTTGGACTGCATTGCAGCCAGGGTACTTGAAAAATACCGGCAAAGCGGTGCCCCTGCTTTTGCCGCGTAGCGGCTTACTTGAACAATCGGCTGAAGCCGACCGCCAACAGCTGGGCGGATTTTGAATGGCCGTGCCCCGCAACAGGCTTAAAGGTTTTTTGAAGGCTGGGTGCCCCGCGTTGTTGGCGACGGCTTAGCCCTGACGTTAAACTAATCAGTAAGGGGCAGTACATGGCAATTTTAATACCTGATTCTGCATTGAGTGATGCAGAAATTACACTGGGTGAAAAGAAGATAATCAGAAAATTTCAACAGAGTTTAAATGATGAATGTATCATTTGGTTTCAGCCTAAATTGCAGAATTTAAGAAGACCGGACTTAATAATATATCTTCCTGAAACAGGCCTAATTCTATATGAAATCAAAGATTGGTCGATAGATACCATAATTGAAGCCAATATAGATTTTTGGAGGCTAAAATTTAATGGTAAAATTGAAAATAAAACAAGCCCATTTAAACAGGTCAGGTCCTATTTTTATAATTTAAGTAACAATTTAAGACAAAAAAGAATTTTAATCAACACCGAAGGAGAGCATAAGGGAAAAATTAAACTACCTATTGCTACTGCAATTGCTTTTCCTAATATTACTAAAAGAGAATACCAAAATCGCAATTTATCGACGGTTATAGAAGAAAAATATATCTTATTTAAAGAGGAAATAAAAGACATAGGAATTAAATTAGGCCCAAAAGCACTTATCGATAAGATAAAATCACATTTTGATCCTTGGTGGCCAAATGATGAATTAAATAAAGATGAACTTGATAGTTTAAGGGGGTTTTTATATCCTGAAATCACATCTAAACAAAAGGATTCAAAGGGAGCAACTAAAGATATTATTCTAGATATTAATCAGGAGCAAATTGCAAAAAAAATAGGAGGAGGACACAAAATTGTACGGGGTGTTGCAGGTAGTGGAAAATCATTAGTGCTATGTGCTAAAGCTCGTATGCTGGTACAGGAACATCCATCTTGGAACATTTTACTTACCTGTTATAATATAAGCCTTGCCAGTCAATTAAAATACTATATAAAAACATTCGGGATATCTGATGACGATTCTAAAGACCTTACCTATAAGATACATCATCAAGTGGAGGTGATGCATTTTCACAAACTAGCTAAAAGTATTTTTAGACAAGCCAAAAAGGAATGGCCACAATTTAATGATCAACAGGTTCGCAAAACATCAAGATTTAAAACCTTAAAAGAATATGAGCAAGAAGCGGAATTAGATGAAATGCAAAGTGCACTTCTTGGTCAAGAGTTACAAAATATTGCAATGACAAAAAATCTCAGGCTATATGATGCGATTTTGATAGATGAAAGTCAAGATTTTCATCCTTCTTGGCTCAAGGCTTTAACTTTATTGTTGAATGGCGATACCAATTTTTTGCTGTTGGCAGAGGATCCAAATCAAAAGATTTATCCACGTACATTTTCATATAAGAACGCAGGAGTAGATGTTATTGGTGGAGGAAAAATTTACAATTTACCTATTAGCTATCGCAGTACTGCTGAAATAGTGTTGAGTGCATCGAGACTGATTAACCAAAGTAACTGGGATGCCTTTTGTAAAAAATTCATTTCTCTTAATGATGATTTAGCCATGAAGGCAACAAAGACTGGCAATTTGCCAGTTCTTAAAATTCAACATGATTATGACGAAATATGTAGATTTATCGCAGAAGATATTAAGGAC
>JALVQQ010000199.1 GCA_027025395.1 Deltaproteobacteria bacterium
TACAGGTTATGCATCGCTTGAAACCGCAATTCAGGCGGTAAGGGAGGGGGCGTATGATTATCTGCGCAAGCCCTTCAGGCTTGAGGAACTCAAGATCAGTGTTGATAACGCATGCGAACGCATAGCGCTTATTCGAGAGAATAATCTGCTGCTGGAGAATTTAAGAAGGGTCCAGGGTGAAAGCCCGCAGTCAGAATCATCCCGCGAGGAAGTGGGCATGGAGAGTCCTGCTTCGGCATATATGGGCTCGGATCTGCTGTCTCCAATTTTGCTGACCGCCAGGCCGGTTTCCGGCAGTAATACTCTTGATGAACTTGAACGCCTTGGAAAATTGAGGCAGCAGGGAGTCATAACCGAGGACGAGTTTGGCAGGTTGAAGGAAAAGTTGCTAAACAGGCTTTGACCGGATATTCCCGATGAGTGATTCTTTGATTAAACAGGGTTTGGGGCCGCTCAGCGGCAGCCAGGCAGGGAAAACCACCTGGAAGGTGCTCATAGTTGATGATGAGGACCTGGTTCGCCAGACTCTTTCAGTGTATCTCGAAGGGCTTGGCAATTTCCAGATTTTCCAGGCTTCAAACGCCCTTGAGGGACTTGCGGTCATAAAGAAGCAGGGGGAGATGGATGGCGTATTTGTGGATATAAATATGCCGGGGATGGATGGTATCGAGTTTCTTGGCAGGATAAAAGAAATTGACCGGACCATCGTGGCGGCCATCATAACAGGGCAGCCGTCCATGAATGTGATAGTTAGCGCAATGAGGGCCGGGGCCTCTGATTTTTTGACAAAACCCTTTAAATTCGAGCAGTTCCAGGTGGCAGTGGAACGTATGATCAGGGAAAGGACCATTCTCAAGGAGAATGAATTTCTTACCGAGGAGCTGAAGCTCAAAAAGGCCCTGGAACGGATAAATGACAAACTGGAGCGCAAGGTCAGGGAACAGGCAGTCCTTTTTGCAATAAGTGATACCCTAAGCAAGATAAGAAATACCAGCGAGCTCTATAACAGCATAGTAAAGCTTGCCTGCGCACTTACGGGCGCGGCTCACAGTTACTTCTGGGTGGTCAACCGGGACGAGAAGAAGCTTTTCCTAATGGGGGCTACCGGGCCTTATGACGCGGAGCTCGAGGTCATTGACATGGATCGCACGGATATCGCCTGTGTCCGGGTTGCCGTGGAGGAGCTGCCGATCTTTGTGGAGGGAGGCGCCAGTGACAATGGCGGCTCCGGTGCGCCGCGCCAGGTACTGGTGCCCTTTGATATCCGGAACGAGATTTTTGGAGTGCTTTCCGTAACCGGAGAGGCCAATGGCAAGCATGTGGGCGAGGAGGCCATCTTCCTGTTGCATCTGCTTGCGGAACGCGCCAGCCTTACGGTTGAAAATCTCCTGCTGTACGACAGCCTTATCATGAACCTTTATGCCACGCTACGGGCCCTGGTTCGTTCTCTTGAGGCAAAGGATCCATACACAAAGCTTCATTCGCAAAGGGTTACCAGGATAGCCGTATCCCTTGCCCAGTTTATGGGAGTGGGGGAAGAGGCTGTAGAAATACTTGATTTTGCGGGGCATCTGCATGATATAGGCAAGATAGGCATAAGGGATCAGGTCCTGATGAAACCCGGAAGGCTTACACGCGAGGAGTATGAGATAATCAAGGCGCATCCGGTGATTGGAGAGGAGATAGTAGGTCACCTGGGGCTTATGACCAATGCCAAGGAGGTAATACGCCATCACCATGAGAGGTGGGACGGCAGAGGTTATCCTGATGGACTGGTAGGGGCTGAAACGCCTTATCTTGCCAGGATTCTGGCCATAGCGGATACATACGATGCCATGACCTCTGACAGGCCATATCGAAAAGGTCATGCTCCTGAAAAGGCGCGTGCTGAAATTCTTAGAAACTCGGGGACCCAGTTTGATCCTGCCATAGTGGAGGCGTTTGACGAGTTTTTCGAACGCCATCCGGATAAGCTTAAGGCCCCTGGTGTGGCAAATGAGTCATGACAAGGCGGTGCGCGTCATGGAGCGGTGGGGTGCTCCCGGTGTGGCGGCGTTGCTGTAAAGGGATATCCGCTTGCAGGTGACCGGCCCTGTACTGGTGTGACGAGGCGGAAAGAGCCGGGTGTTCTTGCGCCGTGACCTTGTGGGTCATGCTGGCTTATTGCGGTTTAGGTGTAAGAGTAATCAGAAAATGCGAAATACATCGATATCAGAATTTTTTTTGCTCAACTGCTTTCAGCGCAGCCTTGCCGGCCGTCTTGGGCACGGGATAGTGCACAATCTTAACGGCCCGCTCCAGATACTTTCCATGCAGCTTGAAATGCTGAAAATGGACATGATGAAGCTGCGTGGAGGAAGCCATCCGGGGGAATGCGGCAAAACTGTAGGCATGATGGAGGGACGGCTGGAGCAGATAGGTGAAGTCATTGTCCGGCTGGACTCAATGATACAGCTTCTGGGTTACCGTGGAGCGGATGAGTCAGCCGAAAGGCAGCTTATGCCCGTGGATATGTGCAGGTTCATAAGGGATTTAATCGAATTCTGGAATGCGGATCTCTATTTCAAGCACCGGGTCGCAAAAGAGATAGTACTGCCTGATTCCCCGATTTTCCAGGTGATGGACGAGTTTATGGTGATCGCCATGATGGATGGTATCATGGCAGGGTTTATCTACTGCATCAAACAGCGGGAAGATGGCGGTTTCGGCATAAGCCTGGAGCCGTACGGGGATAATGGGTGCATGATCAGGCTTGAGCACTCCGGGCGTCCAATGTCCGATGCGCTTTGCAGCCAGATAGTGAATATGCGGCAGCAGTATCAAAAAGACAGGGATTCCTTGATGCTTGAAAGTGACGAGCTTGACCGGGAGCCCGAGCTTTTTTTGGCCATGGCGTTAGGGGCATGCCGGTCCGTTGAGCTTGGATGGGAATTTTCAATAGCGCCTCTGGAGGTGGTGTTGAAGTCCCCGGGGGACAGCGGCGCTCTGGATTGACAAAATGTCTCTGTTGGGCTCACCGCCTGGCAAGTGCTGCCGCCCTGCGGCCTGATCCTTTGAAGGACGGCAGCACGGGTTCAATGGCTATCCGTTCCTTTTTTCAAACTCTTTCATGAAATCCACAAGTTCCAAAACCCCCTGTCTGGGAAATGCATTATAGATTGATGCCCTGCAGCCGCCGATTGACCGGTGTCCCTTGAGTCCGTCAAGGCCCCGGGCCGAGGCTTCGGCAATGAATCTGGCCTCAAGCTCCGGCGTGGGCAGGTTGAATGTTACATTCATGATGGATCGGGAATCCTTCCTGGCGTGGCCGCGGTAAAAATCCGTTGAATCCAAGAAATCGTAGAGGATGGCAGCCTTTTCCCTGTTTATCTCCTCTATTTTTTTGACGCCACCCAGCTTTTTCAACCACTTGGCCACAAGCCCAACTACATAGATTGCAAAGCAGGGCGGTGTGTTGAACATGGAATCCTTGTCGGCGTGGGTCCTGTACCGGAACATGGTGGGCAGGTTGTCCGGTGCGCGGTCCAGTAGGTCATCCCTGATAATTACAACAGTAACCCCGGCAGGCCCCATGTTTTTCTGGGCCCCGGCAAATATGAGCCCAAATGGAGAGATGTCGAATTGCCTTGACAGGATATCAGAGGACATGTCACTTACAAGCATCTTGCCTGACTTTGGGAATTTGCTGAACTGAGTGCCATAGATGGTGTTGTTTGAGACAAAGTAGAGGTACTCTGAATCGTCATCCACCGAGTAGTCCGTGTCTGAGGGGACATGGTCAAATGATGTCTCTTCACTTGAATATGCAACCTGGACATTTGCTATATTCTTGGCCTCCTTTATCGCCTTTTTGGCCCATGTCCCGGTGTTCAGGTAGGTTCCCTTCCTGTCTGGCGCAAGCAGGTTGAGGGGCACCATGGCAAACTGCGTTGATGCACCGCCCTGCAGAAAGAGAATGCGGTAATTGTCTGGAACTGACATGAGTTCGCGAATAAGGGCACCCGCCTCTTCCGCAACTTCCATGAACTCCCTTGACCTGTGAGAAAGTTCGATCAGGCCTATCCCCTTGTTTCTGAAGTTTACGATATCTTCGGACGCCTGCTCAAGCACCTCAACTGGAAGTGTGGCAGGCCCCGGGCTGAAGTTGTATATACGCTCCGGCATTATGTTCTCCTGTTACTCAAATGATTTCGTCCAATGGGATCTATTGCCAAAAGTCTGATTTCGGTCACGCAAGCGGTGTAGTCATCCCATTTTTGATGAATACTTTCATGTTTTACAGGGT
>JALVQQ010000200.1 GCA_027025395.1 Deltaproteobacteria bacterium
GTACAGTATATCACTGTTTACGCAATCGGCGCCAAAGAGGAGGCGGGCAGCTACCTCGGCCTGATTAAAACCCCTTGCCCTCATTCTCGAAACATGAAGCGGGACCGGGACCACCACAAATTTCCTTGAAAAACCCTGAACACAGGGACTGCATAAAGCGGCGATTGCCCTCATGGCGTATCCGTCAGCCCTGAATTTGGCGCGGACTATAAGTTTTTTTGCCGTGCCTCCATATATGAACACAGACAGTGTATTGTCAAAACAGGGAGGGTCGGCCTGACATTTTCCGCATATGTGATCATGCCCCCTGGATGCGGGAAACGGAATTCCACATGTGGGGCATCGGGGACTTTGAACAAGCTCAAGATTATCAGCGCATCGGCTGCACAGAAAATGGCCTTTGGCAGAAATCTCCAGAGGACGCCGGCATGAGGCGCAGGCAGGCGGGAAGAGAAGGCCCAGCAACCCTTCACAAAACCGGGCTGCGGAGGAGTAAATGGAAGAGGTCATGCCGCTACTGATCAAGGCCACCCGCGTTCCGTGACAGGCGGGCAGCGGCAGGGCGGTTTGCCCTGAAAGTCAACGGCCTGCTCCGGGAGTCAAATTTTTCAGAGCAGGCTCGCTTGAACAAAAGCAGTTTTTATGCTCGTAATTATTACATGCAGTTAATGATCTCGGTTGCGAACTCGGAACATTTCACCTTTTTGGCCCCCTCTATCTGACGCGCAAGGTCATAGGTGACAACCTTGTTTCCAATTGCTCCCTCAAGAGCAGAATAAACAAGCTGCATGGCCTCTTTCCAGCCAAGATACTCAAGCATCATTGCGCCGGAGAGTATGAGGGAGCCTGGATTGACCTTGTCCATTCCTGTATATTTGGGCGCCGTGCCGTGCGTGGCCTCAAAAAGCGCGACGCCATCACCAATATTGGCGCCAGGGGCCATTCCAAGCCCTCCAACCTGTGCCGCCAGCGCATCCGACATGTAATCGCCATTCAGATTGGGCATGGCAAGCACACTGTACTCGGTGGGCCTGAGCAGTATCTGCTGAAACATCGCATCGGCTATCCTGTCTTTTATAACTATCTTGCCCTCGGGCACCTTGCCGTCATACCTGTCCCAGACGTCTGCCTCGCTGATGGTTTGATCCGGAAACTCCGTTGCGGCAAGCTCATATCCCCAGGTGCGGAAAGCGCCTTCGGTAAACTTCATTATATTACCCTTGTGAACCAGGGTTACGGAATCTCGGCCATTCTCAATGGCGTGAACAATGGCCTTTCTCACCAGCCTGAATGTTCCAAACCGGCTAATCGGCTTTATTCCAATACCTGAATCATCCCTGATTTCGGCTCCCATTTCATTCTTCAGGAAAGAGATCACCTTTTTGGCCTCATCGCTTCCTTCCGGCCATTCAATGCCGGCATAAACATCCTCGGTGTTCTCCCTGAATATCACCATGTCAACCCTTTCGGGATGCTTTACAGGGCTTGGCACCCCGTTAAAATACCTTACAGGGCGCACGCATGCATAAAGATCAAGCTCCTGGCGAAGCGTAACATTAAGGCTCCTTATTCCCTCTCCTACCGGCGTGGTGAGCGGCCCCTTGATGGCTACAACATATTCTCTCACAGCATTCAGGGTCTCCTGCGGAAGCCACTGGCCAGTCCGCTCCAGGGCCTTTTCTCCAGCAAGTATCTCCTTCCATTCTATCTTTTTTGCGCCGCCATACGCCTTTTCAACCGCGGCATCCAGAACCCGTCTTGTGGCATTCCAGATGTCAGGCCCGATTCCGTCTCCCTCTATGAAGGGAATAACCGGACAGTCCGGGACATTGATTCCGCCCTTATCGTCAACAGTAATCTTTTCCGGTGATAAAGTCATTTTTCCTCCTGAAATAATAGATATTATTTTTGGTCTGAACCATTTTTATATTACGAAACATGCCATGGGATGCAGCTATCGTGTCAATTAGAAAAAATGGGGTCAGGTCTTGAAGTATCAGCTTTTCTGTTCCGTAAACGATTTTGCCGGGTACAGTGTAATGGATGCCAAGGCAGTCCGCAATTTCCTTCAACGTATAGCCGTTGGAGATGTGGGGCGCTACAATACGGCGGTGGAGGTGGCGCAACGCGGCTATTTCCATATCAGCAAAAATGCGATTTGATGATAATGGCTGTTTTATCAAGCAAAATCCATGACAAGGCCGATTGTATTTTTCAAAGCCGGTAATGGTGCTGAGAAAGACCTGCCGGTCTTCACGATATGGAGCACATTTCAGGAGACAAAGTAATCACCCCGAAAATGGGCCCCATATCAACAATAAAGCCGGACTCTGCAACAGAAGAGGTATATGGAAAGGAACTGGATGACATTTAAGTTATCTCAAACATTGACGACCAGACCAGACCAGACTATCTTTCATTATAGCAATTGAAATTAAGGAGATGCTTACATGCAAATCACCAATATATCTGAAGCCAAAGCCAATTTGTCCTATTTGATTAAAAAGCTGCAGGAAACAGACGAGCCTATTATCATAGGTAAGGCAGGAGAGCCTGTCGCCATCCTGGCCCCATACAGAAAAGACAGTACACCACGACAGCTTGGGGGAAGCTGGGAAGGTAAGGTTAAAATTTCTGAAGATTTCTATAAGGCAGATGAAGAAATTGCCAAGAGTTTCTATAATTCAACACTCTTTCCAGATAAATAATGAATATACTTCTTGACACCCATGTACTGATATGGGCTCTGGAAAATAATCCTACCCTCTCCCAGGAGGCCAGAAATGCCATAATAAATCCAACCAATATGGTGTTTGTAAGTTCTGTCTCTGTTTGGGAAATCAGCATAAAAAAAAGCCTGGGGAAACTGTTCGTTCCTGATAATTTACAGGAAGAAATCAGGCTCCATAGATTTACTCCCCTAAAGATAAGTCTTGATCATGCAGAACTTGCCGGAATGCTGCCCTATATTCACAATGATCCATTTGACCGCATGCTGATTGCCCAAGCCATTATTGAAAAACTTAAGCTCGTAACCCGCGATGAGTTAATAGCAAGGTATGATGTAGATGTGATCAAGGCCTGATTCTTTGGTGTTTTGAGGCTTGGCATTCAGGGGCTGTTCAATATCAGTTTCCTCATGATCCTCCAGGCAAAAATCCAATGAAAGAAACCCTGCCCCTGTTGCCTGGCTGGGCATGCCAGCCAAGACCATTCCAGCGGTATTCATCAGGTTTATCAACTATGCCGGTGCGATTTGACCATTTCTCCCGGAACATGGGAATCTCACCGGAGGTCAATGTCTTTTTGTCTCCATAGTATCGGACAAAACGCTCCTTGATTTCTTCATCAGAATAACATGTGCCCGGATGCATGCGCACCACAATATGGAAATGGTTTCCCATGATACAACAGGTCGTAATTTCAGCAAAATGGACAGAACTCAAGTGCCTGATGAGCTGCAGGAGATAATCTTTCTCCGCATCACCTGTGACAAATCCGTCAAGGGCTGTGCGGGACATGACATGATAAACTGCTGGTCCACCTCATTTCATTATTACCTATGATTACGGTCTGGTTAAAAAGGCGGGAAGCTGTCAGAGCTGGCAGACAGCCACATTACATTTAATGGCAAGCTGAACAAGTTTCCTGTCAAGGGTCACAAGCGTTGCATTATTTCTTCTCGCCGTGACCAGGTAAAAAATATCATAAGACGGATGATTAAGAATGCAGCTTAACTTGAAAACCTCCCGGTACAAATCCTGCTCACTGATAAAATCGTCAGGCAGCGCCAGGGCATGATCAAGCGCTTTTTCACAGGCAAGAAAAGGCAGATCAGCAAACTTCTGATATTTCCAGATGGTATTGACAACTTCCGGTATAAACAGCGCAGGCGCTGTGACCCATTCTGCAACGGTGATGTACTCTGAAAGTTTTGCAGCGTTCTTCCGTTGCAAAACTATCTCCATGGCTGCACTGGCGTCCAGCACAGTGATCATCTGTTACGATCCTCTCTCAGCAGCTCAACGGGATCGGGAAGGACAGCGTCTTCTCCGACAGCAGGATTAGCAGCAATTTCCTCAATGAGTTTTTTTCTGCGCTCCCTGTGTGACAAAGATGTCTGCAAACCCTTTGCAAGAGTAACCACTGCTTCCTGTGCCAGGCTGCGATGCTCTTCCCTCGCCTTTTTCTGCAAGAGGTTATAGATATTTTCCGGTAATTCACGAACCTGTAATGACGGCATTGAATTCCCCTTTATAAAATTGTACCAACCATCCTTGATGGT
>JALVQQ010000201.1 GCA_027025395.1 Deltaproteobacteria bacterium
GACAAAGGTGTTCTGCGAGGCTGAATTGAGGCTCAACAGGCGATTATGTCCAGACATCTATCTTGAAACCGTACCGCTTGTCAGGGAGGGAGACGGGTGGATACTAAACGGCAGCGGCCCTGCTTCCGAATGGGTGCTTGTGATGAAGCGCATGCCCGAGGATGGCCTGATGAACCTTCTTCTTGAAAGAGATGAGGTAAACAGGAGTGATATTGGACAGATAGTCGCAAAGCTGGTGCCTTTTTATCAGCAGGCCGACAGCTCCGTAAAGGTCAGGGAGATGGGCAGCATCGCAACAATTACCCACAATACCGAGGAAAATTTTGAGCAGACCCGGGGGTTCAGGGGGGAAATAATACCGGCAGACGCCTTTGAAGCAATATGCGGCTATACCAGGAAGTTTCTGGCTGACAAAAGGGACCTTTTTGAAAAACGTATTTCAGAAGGATGGATAAGGGAAGGGCACGGGGATCTTTACTCCGCCAATATCTGTTTTGATAAAGAGGCAGATGATGTTTACATCTTTGACTGCATTGAATTCAATGAGCGTTTCAGGTGTGGCGATGTCGCCTCGGACGTGGCGTTTCTGGCAATGGATCTTGATCATTTCGGCCTTCCACAGCTGTCCGATTATTTTATCCGGGTTTTTGCCAGCCAGTCAAATGACCCGGAGCTCGTGGAGCTGAACAACTTTTACAAGTGCTACAGGGCCTATGTAAGGGGCAAGATCGGCTGCTTTACATGGGCGGATACAGGAGTGGAGCCGCAGGCAAGGGATGCGTCGCGCAGGCAGGCGGAAGACTATTTCAAGCTTGCGCTCCGGTACGCGGGCGCTGGAGCTACCCCCAGCCTTTATGTGTTTTTCGGTCTTTCCGGCACTGGCAAATCAACGGTTGCACAGGCCTGGGCAGAACAAAGGGGCATTCCGGTCTTCAATTCCGACATTGTGAGAAAGGAGATTGTTGCGGGTATCCCGGCAGGTGAAAGCCGCATCGAGCCCTTTGGCAGGGGTATTTACAGTAGCGAGATGACCCGCAGGACCTACCGCGCCCTTTCCCGTCTTGCTGGAAGCAGGCTGGTAAGGGGCGAGTCAGCGGCAGTGGATGCCACTTTTACCACGCGTGAGGAGCGGGAGGGCATTCTTGAGATGGCAGAGGCATGCGGCGCCAGGACGTATTTTATCCTGTGCGGCTGCGGTGAGGACGAGGTGAAAAGGCGTCTTGACATGCGGCAGGCCCGGGGAGACGCGGTTTCTGACGGAAGGTGGGAGATCTACCTGAAACAGAAGGAAAAATTCTGTCCCGTTGGGCACCTTGCGGACAAGGGCCTTGTTGAAATTGATACCGCATTGCCGGTTGGAAAGATAGTTGAGGACCTTGGCAGGCGGCTTGAAGCCTGATTCACCAGGGCATTACCCAATGGCAGGCAGCAAATCCGATAGTTTCTCCGGGCGGCAGTTCGTGTTGAAGGAGCTTGAGCGTATCCGCTCCGCCGGCCTTGAGCGCAGGATAGAGGACGTTTCCGCCAGTGACAAGCCTGGATACTGTGTTGTAAGGGGCAGGCCCGTGCTGGACTTCTGTTCAAATGACTACCTCGGCCTTTCAAGGCATCCGGAGGTAATCCGCAGCTTGGGCGATACTGCCCGGGAGAGTGGCTGTGGCGCCGGCGCATCAAGGCTTATGAGCGGATCAAGGCGGGTGCACTCCCTTCTTGAAATGGCCACGGCCAACCTGAAAAATCACCAGGACGCAATGCTGTTTGGCAGTGGCTATCTGGCGAATACCGGGATAATTCCTGCAATTTGCGGCAGAAAGGATGCGGTCTTTTCTGACAGGCTCAACCACGCCAGCATAATAGACGGGATACGTCTTTCCGGCGCAAGGCATTTCCGGTACAGGCATCTTGATCTTTCCCACCTTGAAGAGCTTCTTGTCAGGGAAAGGAAAAAATACAGGCGCGCGCTGGTGGTTACAGAGAGTGTTTTTTCAATGGATGGAGATATTGCGGATATACCGGCCCTCATCAGCCTTGCCGAATCCTGTGACGCCATGCTCATGGTTGACGAGGCCCATGCCACGGGTGTCTTCGGGGCAATTGGCGAGGGGGTGGCAGGCCGCGATATGGCGCACAGGGTGGACGTGATTACCGGCACATACGGCAAGGCCCTTGGCAGTTACGGCGCCTATGCCGTTATGTCCGGAGAATTGAAACGGCTGCTTGCAAGCACCTGCAGGACATTCATCTATTCAACGGCGCTGCCTCCTCCTGTTGCCGCGGCGGCCCTGACCGGCCTTGAAATTGCCGTGCGTGAGGAAGGGCTCAGGAAAAGGCTGCTGGGGCTTGCGTCCTTTCTGAGACAGATGCTCTTTGATACCTGCGGGCTTGAGACGTGCGGCGCCTCACAGATAGTACCCGTGATGTGCGGTGACAATCGCCGGGCCGTTGAGTTGCAGCAACATCTTTTTGAGCAGGGTTTTTATGCAAGGGCCATACGTCCGCCCACTGTTCCCGAGGGTACGGCCAGGATAAGGCTGTCGGTAACGGTCAATCATGGCCGGGATGAGCTTGAACGGCTTGTTGAGACAGTACGTAGCTGGATGCGGTCAGAGGGCTAGGCGCTGGAAAGGGTGCTGTCAAGCACCTTTACAAGCTGCTTGAACCTGAAAGGCTTGCAGATTACCGCCGAGATACCCTTTTCCGAAAGGTCCTTGTGCTCATACTGGGTTCCCCAGCCTGTGAGAAGCACCACGGGAATCTTTCTGGTTTTTGCCTTTGCCGCTATTTCCCAGCCAGATATGCCAGGCATGCCAAGGTCTGTAAGAACTATGTCAAACTGTTTTTCATCAAGGAGTTTCATGGCCATGGCCGGATCGGTGCATGCCTCCACCTTGTGGCCCGCCTCCTGCAGCATCATTGACAAAAGTTCAATCAGCTGCGGTTCATCATCAACCGCCAGTACATTGAGTTGAGTGGCGCTGGTCTGCCTGTTTTCTTCACTCTTTCTGTCAGGAACGGCGGCGGTCAGCGGAATCTTGATGAAGAAGGTTGTCCCTTTTCCCTCTTCGCTTTGTATCCATATTTCTCCCTTGCAACGTGACAGAAGCCCCATTGTGACGCTCAGGCCCAGCCCGGTATGTTCAATTCCCTTGGTAGAGTAGTACGGGTCAAAGATACGGTCACAAACAGAGTCGGGTATGCCAACGCCATTATCCCTGACTTCAATAATTACGTGGTCACTCTCTTGCCTTGTTACGAATTCGATTTTGCCACCCTGGGGCATTGCCTCCACTGCATTCAGCAGGAGATTGGTCAGTATCTCCACGAGATCAGAGGGTCTGATGGCGGCTGGCGGTATGTCCTCGAAAGACGTGTCAATTGTAATGGTTATGCCCTTCTGCTCCATTTCATCCTTCCAGCGCGGCCGTGTAAGATCAATAACATCGCGGATGGCCTGGGCAATATCGCTGTTTAACTGACTGCTGTATTTTTCTTCAGTCCCGAATCCGGTAAATGCCTGGAGTCTTTTAACCGAATGAGCCCCCTCTTCCACGGCATTTTTGATATTTTTGATTTTGTGCAGCTGCTCCGGGTCTGCTATTTCAAGTTCAAGCAGCTCGGCATTGCCGTGAATGGTCGAAAGGAGGTTGTTGAAGTCGTGGGCAATGCCTCCGGCCATTGTCCCAAGGGCCTTCAGTTTTTCAATATACGCCAGTTGGCGGCTGGCCTGCTTCTTCTCGGTTATATTGTGAATAACCACCATGGCGCCCTGGGAGTCATTAAGGGGCTCCTTTACTGGATGGACGTAAACATCACAGGATATTACGGTCCCATCCGCCCTGAGAATGGGAATGTCCCAAAATTTATGCATGGCGCCTTTTTCAAGGGCGTTTCTCAGTTCCTTGTAGTGGATGTTGTCCCTGAAGAGTTTTTTTATTGATTGGCCTGCAACATAGGACGTGTCGCAGCCCAGGTCCCTTTTGAGGGCCGAGTTTATATGGGTGCAGATGCCCAGGAAGTCGATCAGGCATATCCCCATCGGGGCGTTTTCGATAATGGTCTCCAGATACTGCATGGATGCCATCAGTTCACGGTTGGCATTAAGCCGGTCAATAGTGGTGGAGGTCACCATGTTCTGGAACTGCTGGTGATATACATTAAGTGTTTCTCTCCTTGCCGGATACTGCAGGATATTGCCGATTACCGAACCGATGATTACGAGATCACGTTTTTGCCGTGTTGTGAAGTTGAAAGGGG
>JALVQQ010000202.1 GCA_027025395.1 Deltaproteobacteria bacterium
GCTCAGGACGGTAAAGAACCGTTACGGCCCGTCTTTTGAAATAGGCGTGTTTGAAATGACAGAGGCGGGACTGAGGCAGGTCAGGAATCCTTCCAGGCTGTTCATGGGGAGCCATGCCAGGCCGGTGGCAGGCGCCGTGACAGTGCCCTGCCTGGAGGGAACGCGTCCGCTCATGGTGGAAATCCAGGCCCTGGTTACGGAATCAAGCATGGCCATGCCAAGGCGCACGGTAACCGGGATAGAAACAAACCGCCTTGCAATGCTTATTGCGGTTACACAGCGCCAGCTTGACCTGCCGCTGCATCAGTATGATGTCTTTGTTAATGTTGCCGGAGGCCTGAAGATATCGGAACCTGCCGCGGATGCAGGCATTGTGGCCGCGCTTGTTTCAAGCATCAGGGAGGAGGCCATTGCCCCTGATTGCGCCATTTTTGGTGAAATAGGCCTCACAGGCGAACTCAGGCCCGTGGGGCAGGCCGGGCTCAGGTTGCGTGAGGCAGCACGGCTCGGGTTCAGGGCATGCATAATGCCTGCCTCCGGCATGTCAGGAGTTTCACTTCCGGAGGAGATCAGGGTCATTCCTGCTGAAGACCTGGCAAGCGCAATAAAATCCGCTGGATTTTCAGTCTGATATGCGGCAAAGTGTCATTTCATTGACTAAAATGGCGCAGAAATGCATAAACAGGCCTGTTTTTGTGTGGCTTTTTTGACTCAAGGCCCATGCGGGCCTGCCTGCGCAAAAATCCGAGTCAGATTGTAAAGTTAGGTTTTTCCACAATGGCCGGCAGTAGAAGGATACGGCTTAAACAGTACATTTTGTGTGTGTGTTTCCTGTCATGTACGAAATGTAGCATATCCCAAGAAGAATCCCGCGGAAACAAGGCCTTGGCCTTCCCGTTCCGGTGTTTCCCTTAATGCTGTATTTCCAATATATTCAACACCAATGGCACTGGTATTGCTATTTTCCACCGTGTCATGGGCATAAAAAACGTAAAAACAGCATCCGCAGCCGCGCTGCTTGTCATTTTGACCGTAATAATGCCGGCATTCAGGGCAGATGCCTCTACCCGGCCTGCCAATGATGCCGAGGCGGCGTGGATTCAGCTTGCACCCTATCTGAACCGTTTCTGGAGGGACCTTGAAGACAGTCCCGCCCTGGTCAAGCGTTCTGCCTGGCCTGCCATAAACGCCCTGAAGTTCTATATACAGTACTATCCCGACTCGCCGCACATTCCAGAGGCCTACTACATACTTGGCGAGGCCTATTCGAGCATCTCCTATTCAACCGAGGCAGCGGCTCACTGGAAGACGGTTGTCAAGTACTATCCGGCCAGCAAGTGGGCCGGTTCTGCCCTTACCGCCCTTGTCCATCAGCTCAAGCTCAAGGGTAACAGGCAGAAAATATTAAAATTTTACAAAAAAATTCTCGGTCAATTTCCTGACAGCGCCGCTGCCCGCATGGCCATGGTGCTGCTGGCCGAGGATGCGCTCAGGCAGGGAAAGATCAAGATGGCGAGGCTGACGGCGGAAAGACTCGGCCGCAATCCTTCAATAGAGCTTCAGGTGCCTGAATATCTCAGGCTGAAGGCCATGCTGGCCGGGCATGACGGGAATTATGAAGAGCAGCGCCGCTATCTTCTCCACTATATCAACCTGGTAAGGTCCAGGCCACTGCGGGCATCGGCCCTGTTCAGCATTGCGGAAAGCTACCGCCGGGAAGGGCGCCTGCTGAACGCCAGGAAATATTACGCCTTTATAAGGCGTGATTTCAAATCCGAGCCCGAGGCCCTTTACGCACGGTTCAGGCTGGCCCAGCTGGAGGATCAGGCAAGGGGCAGGCTCAGCAGGTATATCGGAACAGGACTTCCGCCTGAAAATCTTCCTGCCACGGCCAGGCTCTATGCAAGGATACTCAGGGAATATCCCGACCATCCGCTCACCCAGGAGGTCCAGCTTGAACTGCTGCGTCTTCGGATAAGGCAGGGACGCTATCTTGACGCTGTCAAACTCGGCAATGATTTTCTGAAGCGCTATCCCAACAGCGCATATTATGCGGCAGCGGAAAAAGATACGCTCAAGGCCGTTGATCTGCTTGAAAAACATACCCGGACAGTTGCCAGTCTCAGGGATGCGGTGGAGTTTGGCCTTCCCTATCTCAAGAGGGAAAACCTGGGCAAGGCAGCCAAACGCACCGCTCAGGCCAGCCGCGCCCTCTGGATAAAACTGATTCAGCTCCTTGTCACGAACAGGCATTACAAGGACGCTCTTTCCCAGTACCGCCATTTTGCCAGGGTATTGAAGGGTGATCCCGAGCTTGCCGCCGGAGGCAGGGTGCGTGACATGGCCGCCAGGGCGGTCGCCGGTCTGGACAGGCAATTTCTGTCCGGCAAGGCATTTACGGCACTTGTCAACTACCACTTTGCCTACAGGCCGATGATGGAGGATGTTGCTCCTGCATCCCACTGGGTATCCCTTGCCCGGGCATGGGTGTCCATGTCCTGCCCCGAAGCGGCTCTAAGGGCATATTTCCAGGCCTGGCAGAGAGGTCTTCCGGCTGAACAGCGCTGCTCCACGCTCTCTGCCTGGACAGATTGTGCGCTGGAGAACAGGGAAATCGTTACGGCATCATCTGTTATTGCATTAATGGACGCCAACTGCCCCGATCAGGCCCTTGCGGCTGAAATGCTTGCCAGAAAGGCCAGGCTGCAGGCCATGAAGGGCAGGTGGACAGAGGCGGTTATCCTGTATCGGGATGCGGTGCGGAATGGAGGAGGGATTGACGCCCGGGTTGGACTCCTTGATGCATCTGTGATGACGGGTGACTGGAGCACGGCCAGGAGGCTGCGCCAGCGGATATGGGGCAGTGTTCCAGTGGATGAGAGGGAGCGCATCTTGCGGAAATGGGTGGATGAAGCCTTGAAATTGCATCAGTACGGTGAGGCCGGCGAGGCATGTCAGAGGCTGCTTGTCCTGGCGCCCGAAGACCCTTCAGTGGCGTGGCGGCTTGCGCGGATACGGGAATTTTCGGGTCAGGCTGACAATGCCATTGATCAGTACAAGGCGCTAAGCCAGGCAGAATCGCCGCTGTGGGCCTCTGCCGCGGCCGCTGCCCTCAAAAACAGGGAATTCTGGGATAATGTTCCGGAGGATCTGCGATGACAGGCGTTCAGGCGGCGGAACCCGCCAATCCAGCGGCAAGGATTCTGGTGGCAGCTTCAGGCACCGCACACAGGATGGAGCTTAACAGGATACTCGAGGCCCTTGGGTATGAAGCCAGCATGGTGCCGGATGCGGCGATGCTGGAGCAGCTTCTTGAAAACGGCAGGTTTGACGTGTTGCTCCTGGTGCATGACCGGGGCCGGATGGACGCCCCTTCAATACTTGAGTCTCTTGCCGCCCGATTCCCGGCTTTAAGGGTGATAGTCCTTGCGCCTGAAGCCACGGTGGAGGATGCGGTAGCCGCCATGCGCAGGGGAGCGCAGGATTTTATAACCGGTTCATGGAGTCACGACCTGGTGGGTCATGCCATTGCCCAGGCAGTTGAAACGGGTCGCGGCCTGAAGAAGAACAGGGAGCTTGTGGCCCATTCATCAGACAGCGATCCCAGGCCGTCGGCAAGCCGGGCTTCAGGGCAGGGCAGCGGTGCAGGTCAGTCCGGAGGCGCGGGGCCTGCGGGATCTCCTGACAGGCGCTATCATATTTATACCCGCAGCCCGGTGATGAAACAGCTGCTTGAGAAGGCGAAAAGCGTGGCAAAAAGCAGGGCCACGGTTCTCATACAGGGTGAGAGCGGGACAGGAAAGGAGCTGCTGGCGCGCTACATACACGCATGCAGTGACCGGGCCTCAAAACCGTTTGTGGCCCTCAACTGCGCTGCCCTTCCTGAAACACTCCTTGAAAGCGAGCTGTTCGGCCATGAAAAGGGGGCGTTTTCAGGGGCTGTCAAGCGAAAGGCGGGCAAGTTTGAACTTGCGGATCATGGAACCCTGCTTCTTGACGAGATCACAGAAATGGCCCTTCCGCTTCAGGCAAAGCTTCTGCGCGTGCTCCAGGAGGGAGAGGTGGACAGGCTGGGCGGCTCCGAGCCTGTAAAGGTGGATGTAAGGGTGGTGGCCACCACCAACCGTGACGTGCTGGCTGCTGTGCGAGGAGGAAATTTCAGGGAGGATCTATACTTCAGGCTCAATGTGATACCACTGAAAATCCCCTCACTCGCCGACCGCCCGGAGGATATCTCCTTTCTTGCAGACCATTTTCTTGACCTGTTCGCAGAGGAGTACGGCAAAAAAGGGATAAAATTTGCAAAGGGAGTGGTGGAATTTCTGGAAACCAGGCAGTGGCAGGGAAATGTTCGGGAACTCCGCAATCTGGTGGAGCGCGGCGTTCTGCTGGCCCGGGGAGACGAGATAACACTGCAGGATATTCTGGGTGAGGATGACCTGCCGGGAAAAATCAGCCGGCCGGAAGGGGGAGGCGTGCTTGACGGAAACGTATTCAACCTTGAGGAAATGGAAAAGGAGATGGTTCAGCGCGCGCTTTCAAAAACCAAGGGGAACCGGACCCATGCAGCCAAACTTCTGGGAATAAGTGTTCGCACCCTCAGGAACAAGCTGGCGGAATACAGGAGGACCGGCCTGGTGCTTTAGGCCGGGGGAGATTGAAGATGAAACTCATGGGAAAGACCATAGAGCTGCTTGAACACGCAATAAGCATCAGAAGCAGCCGCAATTCTGTTCTTGCAGGCAATATCGCCAACATGGATACGCCGGGATACGTGCCAAGGGATATAGATTTCAAAAAGCTGATGGAAAACTATATGAATGAGGGGCAGCCCTCGGAAATCGCCGCAACAGACCCGGCCCACTTTACGGCCGCCGGGTCATGCGGCGACGGCGACAGGGTAAGCCTGGCGGGTTCCAGCGGAGAGGATGAGCTTGCCGCCACTGACCCGCGGCATTTCACCACCGCCAGCCAGAAGCCCGGTTGCGAACCCGTCACATATTCAACCGAGGAGGGCACGCCCAACAGCCTTGACCTTGACCAGGAGATGGCGAAACTATCTGCAAACAACCTGCAGTACCAGGCCGCAGTCACCGTACTCATAAAGAAGTTCGAGGGCCTGGTCAATGCAATAACCGAAGGAGGCAAACAGTGAACCTTCTTGATTCCATCAACATTAGCGCTACCGGCCTGTCGGCACAGCGGGTAAGGCTGAACATAGCCTCCATGAACCTGGCGAACGCCAACGTGACCCGTACGGTTGACGGCGGGCCTTACAGGGCAAAATCCGTAATCCTTGCCAGTGAGCCGTATGAAAAGCAGGCAGGAGGCCCGTCCGGGGGCTCCTTCGATGAGGAGCTTGAGCAGGCGGTACAGACCGTAAGGGTCGCCGGCATAGTGGATGACCCCGATCCCTTTATCGAGGTGTATGATCCTTCTCATCCCGATGCTGATGCAAATGGCATGGTCAAATATCCCAATGTAAACACCATGGAGCAGATGGTGGACGTGATGGAGGCATCCCGCGCATACGAGGCCAACGCCACCGTGCTTGAGACCGCCAAGGGCATGGCCATGAAGGCATTGGAGATCGCACGGTAGGAACAGCTCGGAGCCGGTGAGCATTTGAGGAAAGATCATGAATATATCACAGACAGGACAGGCAGCTTCTTCCCTGGTTCAGCCTGAAAAGGCTGCTCCGGGGAAATCGGGTGAAGGCAGGGGATTTGGTGAGATTTTCGAAGAGGCGTTCGACAGGGTGAACAGTGACATGGTCCATGCGGACA
This sequence comes from Deltaproteobacteria bacterium, assembly GCA_027025395.1. Classification (GTDB taxonomy): domain Bacteria; phylum Desulfobacterota; class Dissulfuribacteria; order Dissulfuribacterales; family QOAL01; genus S144-17. Next base: position 5,787 of record JALVQQ010000202.1, read on the forward strand.
GGATGATCCAGGACATGGCCACGGGCAGGGACGTGGATATTGCCCAGACCATGATCGCCGTCAGCAAGGCGGATATTTCTTTCAGGTTGATGCTTCAGATAAGGAACAAGGCGCTGTCCGCCTATGAAGAGATAATGCGCATGACGGTATAATCTGTCCGGGCCGTGTGAATGGCCAAGGGATGGAATGTGACAGGGGCCCTTCAGGAAGGCCCCGTGTCCGGTGGTAACCTGAATTTTTCACAACAGGGGAAGATGGCTTGATATGGCTGGGGCCGCGGATTACTGGAATCAGATAAAACAGCTTGTCCAGGATATGGACAGGAGGCAGCAGATAATAGCAGGCGCGGTGGTGCTGTTTGTCATTGCAGCCTTTGCAGCCCTGTTCATCTATACAAACCGTACGGATTTTGCCACCCTCTACTCTGACATGGAGCAGGCGGATGCGGCCGAGATAGTCAAGTGGCTGCAGGATGAGAAGATCCCGTACCGGCTTGTCCACGGCGGCACCACGGTACAGGTTCCGGCTGACAAGGTTTATGATATAAGGCTTGCACTGGCCGGCGCCGGGCTTCCCCGGGGCGGAAGCGCGGGTTTCAAGCTTTTTGACAAAACCAGCCTTGGCGCCACGGATTTTGTGCAGCAGGTCAACTACCAGCGGGCGCTCCAGGGGGAGCTGGAACGGACAATAGACAGGTTTCCTCAGGTCAAATCCGCAAGGGTCCATGTTGCAATGCCCAAGGAGTCGCTTTTCGTAAGTGAGAGGCAGCCGGTGACCGCCTCTGTTGTGCTGACCCTGAAGCGCGGAGCCGAACTTAGCAGCACCCAGATAGAGAGCATCGTGCACCTGGTGGCCGGGGCGGTTCCCCGGCTGGACAGGGAAAATGTCTCTGTGGTGGATACCACCGGCCGGGTCCTGTACGAACACAGGAACCGGGCCATGCCTGACGAGTCCGCCAGGACAAACGCGCAGCTTGTGTATCAGCGGCGTCTGGAGGAGTACTACAAGCACAAGATTTCCTCCCTGCTGGAGGATGCCTTAGGACCCGGAAGCACAGTGGTTCAGGTATCTGCCGAAATAGATTTTGACAGGGTTGAGACAAGTGAAGATCAGTTTGATCCTGATTCCGTGGCGGTGAGGAGTGAACACAATTTGACCGTCAAGGAGTATGACAGGCAAAACGGCGGTATTCCCGGCGTAAAAGGCGGGCTGGCCGGAAAGCTCCAGGGCAATCTGGGGCAGAAGGAAGAGGGGCTTGTCACGCACAAAAAGGAAGAGACCAGGAATTATGAAATAACACGGGTAAAACGAAATACCCGCGGGGCAATCGGAAAACTCAGGCGGCTTTCTGTCGGTGTCCTGGTGGATGGAACCTATACAGAAAAGGATGGAGCCAGGCAATATTCGGCCCGCACCCCTGAAGAGATGACAAAGCTCCGTAACATAGTAAGGGCGGCCATGGGATTCAGCGAGGAGCGGGGAGATGATCTCAGTATTCAGAACGTGCCGTTCAGCCCGACCGGGCGCGCGTCTGAAACCTCGGTAAACGACATGGTTGATCTGGCCATGAAGATACTCAAGCCCCTGGGCAATCTGGTGCTCGCCCTGCTGTTTATCTTTCTGGTGCTTCGTCCCCTGCTGAACCGGTATGTGCTTGCGCCAAGGGAAGAGGAGCTCGCTCCGGCCGAGACTGCGCTTCTCGAGGGAGGCGAACTGCCTGAAATCGAAGCGCCTGTCGCCTTTGAACCGGCTCCGGATGCAGCCCAGGAGTTGAAGGACCTTGCCAATGACTATCCTGAAAGGGCAGCCGCGCTGATAAAGGTCTGGCTAAGGGAAAAGGAGGGAGGAAAAGATGCCTCTGGTCAGTGAAGAGGAACTGCTTAATCCCAAAGGGCCTATCAAGGCGGCGATTTTTCTGCTGGCAATGGGAGAGGAGTTCAGCGCGGAAGTCTTCAAACACCTCAGGGACCCGGAGGTGCGGCTGGTCTCCAAGCTGATGGCCCAGATTCAGAATATTCCCGGCGAGGCCGTGCAGCTCGTTCTTGATGAAGTGCGGGAAAAAATGTCCCTTGTCCGCGGTGAAGTGACGGTGCCTGTTGAATCCTTCCTCAAGAAGGTGCTGTTCAGCTCCATGCCCGAGGAGCAGGCCAGGGAAATATACGAAGACATAATGCGCCAGCTTCATCCCTCGACGTTTCAGAAGCTTTCAAGCCTTGAGCCAAAGGTGATAGTAAACTTTCTGGCCAACGAGCATCCTCAGACCATTGCCGTGGTTCTTGCGCATCTTGATCCTGATTTTTCCGCCACGGTGCTCTCGGAGCTTCCGGACAGGCTTCAGGCTGACGTTATGCTGAGAATCGCCAACCTTGAAAAAATAAGCCCTGACATAGTCCAGGAGATAGACCGTGTCCTTGAGGAGGAGCTTTTTGCCGTAGAGATGAGTGACGCCACAAAGGTAGGCGGCGCGGAAAAGGTGGCGGAGATACTGAACAATGTCGAGCGCTCCCTGGAAGACTCCCTGATGGAGCAGATAGAGGACAGCTCCGAAGAGCTTGCCGAGGAGATCCGGAAACTCATGTTCAAGTTTGAAGACCTGCTCCAGGTGGATGACGGAGCCATTGTGGCAATACTCAAGGAGATAAGCACGGATGAACTCAAGCTTGCCCTCAAGGCGGCTTCGGACGATCTGAAGGAGAAGTTTTTCAGCAACATGTCCGAGCGTGCCGGAATGATGCTGAAGGAGGATTTGCAGATCATGGGTCCTGTTAAACTGAAGGATGTCGAGCAGGCCCAGCAGGCCGTAATCAGGGTGGCCAAGCGGCTTGAAAGTGAAGGCAAGATCGTGCTGGGAGGAAAGGGAGGCGATGAGGTGCTTGTCTGATGCGTCCGGGAGTTCATGCAGTGTGAAGGTTCGCCGCGCGGTCATGGCTTGCTGCACCTTCAGCACCTGGTTGGCAGATATGGGACAACAGGAGATTTTTGCGGAGCTTGTCGGCAAGTTGCAGTTGCAGGGTGGTTGGTAGTGGCAAGGATCATCAAAAAGGGAAAATGTGAGTACAGGCCCCTGGCCGTGCCGCCTGGGCCGGAGCCAGAAGACGAATCGGATGAAAATGGCTCCGAGGGGACATTCAATTCACTGTCTGTTGTCATAGAGACGGATTCCCGGGGCAATGATTCAGGAGCCGCGCCTGATGATGCCGGGGAGCCCTGCGATGAAGGGCCTGCTGATCCGTTGCTTGAGGCCAGGCGGCAGGCCGAGCAGATAGTTCAGGAGGCCAGGCGGCAGGCCGAGCAGATAAGGAGCGAGGCAGAGGAGGAGCTTAGAAATGCCCAGAGGCAGGGAGAGGAGATAGAGAGCCTCGCCTATTCCATCGGGTATGACCAGGGCAAGAAGGATGGAGAGGAGATCGGCAGGAAACAGTACCAGGCCGTCGCAATGCGCCTTGAAAAACTGCTTGAAAGCATAAATGAAGGGGCGGAGGCCCTTCTGCCCCAGTATGAATCACAGATGGTTGAGGTGGCGATGGAGGCCGCCAGGCAGATAATTGACAGGGAGATAGAGCTGTCTCCGGAGATAGTGCTGGACAGCATAAGGGCCGCAATGGGGCTGATAGTTGAGGGAAGCGCGGTGCATCTGCATCTTAATCCTGCTGATATTGATGCCCTGGAAGAGAAGATACGGGAGCAGTTTGTCATGGCAGGCAGGCATGGGCTTGATATCGTAAATGACCCAAGGGTTGAAAGGGGCGGCTGCCTGATTGAGACAGAGTACGGACTGATCGACGCAACGGTAAGGGCGAAATGGCAGGCGGTTTCAGATACCATAAAACGGATAATGGCTGAACGGACAGGCGCCGTGTCCTCTTCCAAGTCCTCGGGCGAGAAAGACCTGACCGGGGAAAGGGGCGGCAGTGAGGCAGGCGGTGGCAGCGGATAATTTGCTCCTGCAGCTGCGGGTTGAAGGGGACTGATCGATTTCATGACCACCTCAAACGATTCAGGCATAGATTTTTCTCCGTACCTGGAGGCCATTCCCAGGGTCCAGACAGTAAGGGCATGCGGAATTGTAAACCAGGTTATAGGCATGGTGCTTGAAGGCAGGGGGCCCGGCGTGCCGGTGGGGGGGATCTGCCAGGTCGAGATGAAGTCAGGCCCGGCCCTTACAGCCGAGGTTGTGGGGTTCAGGGAGAATCAGGTGCTTCTCATGCCCCTTGGCGACATGCGCGGAGTTGAGCCCGGAAGCAAGATATGGGTGGCTGAACAGAAAGCAACCGTGGGGGTGGGCAATTCCCTGCTCGGCCGGATACTTGGCGGCACAGGTGAGCCAATTGACCGTGGCGGGTTCATAAAGACCGAGACTGCATACCCCCTTTATGCAGAGCCGCTTAATCCAATGGATCGTCCCCGTATCACCAGTCCGGTTGATGTGGGCATAAGGGCTATAAATGCCTGCCTGACTCTTGGCAAGGGGCAGAGGATAGGGATAATGGCCGGCTCCGGCGTGGGCAAGAGCACTCTTCTCGGCATGATTGCCAGGCATACACGGGCCGATGTCAATGTCATAGCGCTAATAGGTGAGCGCGGCAGGGAGCTCAGGGATTTTATCGAACGTGACCTGGGGCCAGAAGGGCTCGCCAGGTCAGTGGTTGTGGTTGCCACATCCGACCAGCCGCCTCTCATCAGGTTGAGAGGTGCATACCTTGCAATGGCGATAGCGGAATTTTTCCGCGACCAGGGCAAGGATGTCATCCTCATGATGGATTCGGTGACACGTTTTGCAATGGCGCACAGGGAAGTGGGGCTGGCGGTTGGCGAGCCGCCCACTTCACGCGGATATACGCCGTCCGTATTTGGAGAACTCCCGAGGCTGCTGGAGCGGGCCGGCCAAAAGGCCGGTGCCGGAAGCATTACCGGCATCTACACGGTTCTTGTTGAAGGTGACGACATGAATGAGCCTATTGCGGATGCGGTTCGCTCCATCGTGGACGGGCATATTGTTCTGAAAAGAGAGCTGGCGCACCAGGGACACTATCCCGCAATCGACATCCTTTCCAGCGTCAGCAGGGTAATGCGGGATATAGTTGACCAGGCCCAGATAGAAGCATACCAGAAGCTTGTAAATGTCCTTTCCACGTACCAGCGGGCTGAAGACCTGATAAATCTGGGCGCCTATACCAAAGGAACCAATCCGGACATTGATTTTGCCATGAACAGGATAGAGGCCGTAAAGGCCTTTCTGGTGCAGGATGTCAATGAGGCGTCTGATTTTGCATCCAGCAGGCAGCGGCTGCTGGAGCTGTTCGGGTAAACCATGCCTTTTCGTTTCAGGCTTGAAACCCTTCTTGCCATAAAGAGGAGGCAGCAGGAGATTCAGGAGGCCCGGCTTGGCCAGGTGCTCGGCAGGCTGCGAAACTGCAGGGAGGCGATCAGTCATCTGAGGAAACGTATGGAAGCTGGCAGGGAGCAGCTGTCCCGGCAGCTTTCATCCGGGATGACCGCTGCTGAATATGTGGAGATAAATCAGCACATCATGGCCCTGGAGGCCAGGATGGAAGAGTTTGTCAAGGAGGAAACCAGGCTTCGGATGGAGGCAAACCGTGTTCGTCATGACTTGAGGGTGGCCCATCGTGAGAGAGAGCTTGTTGAGAAACTCAGGGAGAAGGAGTACCGGGAATGGTTGGCGGAGATGCGGCGGAAGGAACAGAATGAGGCCGATGATCTCTCTTCGGTCAGATATGCCAGGCGTAGCCAGCAGGCCAGGTAGCCGGGTGAAGGGTTTTATATGTTTTCCATTTCTGTTGAAACCATGCCGGGCTTCCGCCATGATTCTCCATCATGGTTGAATTGGAGCCTGCTTGGCGTAACATGAAGGTTTGAGGCGGGGTATCAAGTTGACAGTAAAGATATTAATAAGGGCGGTGGCGCTGCTTGTATGCGCCAAGCTGGTGCTTGCCGGCGCTTATCTCTATTTCCAGGCCTGTCCCGGGCCGCCGGTTACCGTGGATGCGGCTGCCGCTTCTGCCGGAGAGCGCGCAAACGCGGCGGCTGAATCCGGTGAAAAAGAGTGCCGCCCGGAACTGTTGTCAGTTATAAGGGCCCGTGCGCGTGAACTTGAAAAACGCAAGGCGGAGCTTGACAAGAGGGAAAAAGATCTTCAGATACTCCAGGATGATATCCGGACGATGCTTGCGGAACTGAAAAAACTTCAGCAGGAACTGAAGGGGCCGGTTAAAAAAGCCAGAAAGGAGAGCGAGGCCAGGTTCCAGCACCTTGTAGGGGTTTACAGCTCAATGGAGCCTGGCAGGGCCGCGGCGCTGCTGGGAAAGATGGATGAAGATACCGTGACCCGGATATTCGCCTCCATGAAAAGCAAGAAGGTGGCCGCCATAATGGCCCTTATGGATCCGGAAACCGCAGCCTCCATAAGCGCCAGGCTTACCAGGATGGGTGCTGGCAAATAGGGGGCGTTCCTATTCCGCCGCGCACTCCTCTTCAATGGAGCATGCTTCGCCTTCATCACCCGCAAGCCCGAGGCTTCCTTCAGGGGAGAAGGGGTCGTCAGCCGGAACCTTATACCCTGCCGGGGCCAGGGGGGCAGCTTCCTCAGGCGCGGCGAAACAGTGATTCCGTATGTATTTTATTATCTTCCGGTCACCCTTTATCAGCAGGTAAACATCGGGTTGGCGGACTATCAGAACGGGAATAACGTCTATGCCCAGGATTCTCAGGGCCAGCCTGTTGATTTCCGGCACGTAATCTTTTTGCAGTATTGTGCCTGGCAAGAGATCAGGATTGATCTTTTTCACCGGGTTGAAATGAAACTCGCACATGCTGCATCCGGAAAGCGCCGAGAGCACCTTTTTGCAGTGGGGGCAGTCTTCGGAAAATATGAGATACATGGTCCTGGCAGGGGCCTGGCATCTGGTGATTGCGGCGGTTCCCCTGTCAAGGGTGAGGTGCTGAATGTTGGCTGTGGAGACATTGAAGTTCAATAGTGAAAAAAGCGCCAGCTCAATGGCAAGTACGGCAAGGGCCGACATGAGCTGTCTCGCGCCTGACAGGATGTTGAGCAGAACAATGGCGCCAAAGACAGCGAGGCAGTAGGAGCATATGGCGCGGGCTACAAACGCCTGGTAGCCTATGAGTATCCCTTCTGCCGCAACCCCTGCGGTACAGAGCAAAAGGAAAATGTGGAGGAACGCCCTGTGTCTCAACGCCAGCAAAGCGGCTGCCGCGCATGCCGCAAAAAAGGCCGCGCCCAGGAGGTTAAACAGCATGGGATTCAGCTCAACCAGGTCTTCCACAACCTTGCAGCCGGTATTGAGACAGAAGGGCTCGCCCTTGAACATGATGGCCGATATCTGCAGCAGTATCAGTGCGGAAAAAGACAAGGCCGTCCATGCTGCCAGCCTGAGTCTTCTTTCCGGGATTTTATTCGTTTTCATCGCAGGCTGTTTACCCCTGGCATATCCATGTTAAGAGGCCTGAAACCAGACTGCCCGGTGCGATTTGATCGTGCCGGGCAGTTAAACCGAACGGGCCTGATGGCAATGGCCCCTGGAAGTCGGGAGATCTTTCCTGCTGTTTCAGGAGAGCCCTCCCAGTGCCTTTTCAAGCCTGTCCATGCCTTCCTTTATAACTCCTATATCGGTTGCATATGAAAATCTGATAAACCGGTCGTCTCCAAAGGCTATGCCGGGAACGCATGCGATGCTTGCGGACTCGAGCAGGTAGTCCGCGAGTGTCAGGGAGTCGGAAACCGTGCCGCCGGCATGTTTCCTGCCGTAGTAGGCGCTCATGTCAGGAAAAACGTAAAAAGCGCCTGAAGGCTCGACGCATTTTACTCCTTCAATGGCCCCGAGCCGTTCCAGTATGTAGTCCTTGCGCTGCGCAAATGCCTTTTTCATCTCCCGGACACACTCCTGAGGCCCTGCAAGAGCCGCTGCCGCCGCCTTCTGGGCTATGGAGTTGGGATTTGAAGTGCTCTGGCTCTGTATTTTGGCAGTAGCCTTTACCACGGCAGCCGGACCCGCCATGTAGCCAATGCGCCAGCCTGTCATGGCATAGGTCTTTGAAACCCCGTTGACCACCAGAACCCTGTCCCTTGCTTCCGGGTTCACGGACACGGCATTTTCCGGCGGTGTGCCGTCAAACCGTATTTCGTCGTAAATGTCGTCCGTGATAATATAGAAGCCGTGCTGCATGGCCAGTCTTGATACTTCCTCAAGGTCTTTTCGGGAGTAGGCGGCGCCCGTGGGGTTGGAGGGGCTGTTAAGTATGATGGCCCTGGTTTTTGGATTTATCATTGCCTTCAGGCTTTCCATGTCAAGGGCAAAACCGTCATCGGCGCTGCACATGAGATACTGCGGCGCGCCACCCGCCAGCTCCACCAGGGCAGGGTAGGAAACCCAGTATGGCACCGGTATTATAACCTCGTCACCAGGATCAAGTATGGCCTGCATGATGTTATAGAGCGCCTGCTTGCCGCCGGTGGAGGCGATTATTTCGTCAGCCGTGTAGGAAATGCCATAATCCCTTTCCAGTTTTGCGGCTATGGCATCCTTGAGTTCAGGTATGCCGGCCACCGCCGTGTACTTTGTGAATCCATCCCGGACAGCCTTGATGGCCGCCTCCTTGATGTGTTCGGGAGTGTCAAAGTCCGGTTCTCCTGCTGAGAGATTGACAATATCAACCCCCGAGGCCTTAAGGGCCTTGGCCTTGGCATCAACTGCAAGGGTGGGGGATGGTTTCAGGTTTTTAACGCGCTGGGCCAACGGTGCTTCCCACGACATCATGGAATCTCCTTCTCTTGGTGTATTTTGTTTACTTCTTGCAAGCTTGTCAGAAGCGGCGATCGGCATTGATGGCCAGGCAGGGTGCGGCGGCATTCCCATGAAGCCGCCTTCCGTAGAGATTGCCCATGCCTTGGGCCCCTGACTGAAAGTTTTGGCATTTTGCCCGGCGGTTCGGTCGAAGGTTTGTCACCTGCCGGATCAAATGTTTTTCAGCAATGGCATGGTCATACCATCCTGTCATGCAGCGGGCGTTTTGCCTTCGGCTTCTTGGCTGTAAGTGACTTGGACGAGATAAAGGCCCTGCGGCGGGGCAGTGACTGAAGCCGCGCTTCTGTCCCTGGCGTTGAGAACGGTTCTCATATCCTGCCACGTCCCATTTCCCGCGCCTATTTCAACCAGCATCCCTGCAATATTACGAACCATATAACGAAGGAATCCCTCTGCCGCAATAGTAAACATGATATGCCTGCCTGGAGCATCAGGGAAAAGCGGATGCCGGAGCTGCTCTACCCTGCACTCCAGCACTGTCCTTTCCCTGGTTTTGGCCGAGGAGCCGCTGGCGGTAAAGGATGAAAAGTCATGCCTTCCCACAAGGAGCCTTGCTGCCCTGTCCATCCGGCCGATGTCAAGGCTGCGGCGCGTAATAACCCATGCCCGTTCTTCCCACAGGGGAAGTTTCACCTGGCTGTCTATGATCAGGTAACAGTATTTTTTTGACAGGGCGCTGCCAATGGCATGAAACTTCCATGGAACATCCCTTGCCTCAAGCACCGCAATGTCAGGAGGCAGAATGCTGTTAAGGCCCTTTGTCAGCCCTTCAAGCGGAATGGTGGATTCAGTGCGGAAACTGACCACCTGCCCCAGGGCGTGGACACCGGCGTCAGTCCTGCCTGAGGCGATCAGGGATGGTGTTTCGCCTGTTATGCGGGCAATGGCATCCTCCAGCTCCTGCTGAAGGGTACGGACTCCCGGCTGTTTCTGCCAGCCGTGGTAACGTGTTCCGCAGTAACTTATAACCAGCTTTATATTCCGGTAAATCCTTCTCTTGCGGGTCATCTGTCAGGCATTTCCGGCTGCGGGGCCGCCGTCCGGCTTTTTCCAGGGCTGCTCCCTTGTTTTTTGAAGATGGGTGAAATTTCGCGGCATGGGCCTGAAGCTAATCTAACGCACTTGTACCACCTGGTAAAACAGAATATGCTCCGTTCATGAATGACAAACTTGTGCCTCTTGAAGCAGTTTACGCCTTTCACCAGGAGTTTGTCAGGGGGTTCCCGGCCGCCTGTGAAAAGGGGTGCAGCGCCTGCTGCACGGTAAACGTGGCGCTAACCACGCTGGAAGCCGATTATCTCATGGAAGGGCTCGGTTCGCCACCCGGCACCAGGGCTGCTGAACGCCTGCGGGCCGCCGCGGAACAGGGGGCATACAGTCCCACCACAACACTTAACAGGAATGTCTGGCAGATACTCCGTGGAGAGGAAGTGGCCCGGGATGCCGGAGAACACCTTGACGGGACCTGTCCTCTTCTGACTGATGAAGGCGCCTGCACCGTTTATGAAAGGAGGCCGTTTGCCTGCAGGGCGATGTCATCCAGGAGCAGGTGCGGCGATAACGGTGCCGCCGACATGGAGCCGTTTCTTGTCACGGTGAACCTGGCCCTGTACCAGATCGTTGAACACCTTGACAGCCAGGGCGGTTTTACCGGCAATCTCTCCTCCATGCTGGCCATGCGGTTTGAAGCCCCCGGCCTTCATCCCCCCGGTGTGAAAAACTGCCCGCTTCCCGGCTTTATGGTTCCGCCCGAGGACAAGCCGCGGTTCAGGTCATTCCTGAGACGCCTTGCCGCCTATCCTGCGGGAGACTCGGTTCTTGGGGCATGGCTGCCTGACGAGATGCCCGTATATTAACGGGGCGCGGCGCCTTGGCACCGGAAACCGCGCTTGCGGTTATTCTTCGTCATATCCCCATTTTTTCAGCTTGGCCCTGAGGGTTTTCCTGTCAATTTTGAGGATTTTTGCCGCCTCGGTCCTGTTGCCTCCTGTCCTTTCAAGTATGCTAAGTATGTGTTTTTTTTCAGCCTCCTGCAGGGTCAGCGCACCGGAAAATTCTTCACGTTTGGCAGAAGCCCCCTGCCTTGCCATGGGGCGTTCCACGCTTCGCCTGAGCCCTGCGGCCTCGATGTCTTCCACGTCCACTGATTTGCGCGTGGCGAATATGACCAGGCGTTCCACCGCGTTTTCAAGTTCCCGCACGTTGCCGGGCCAGCTGTAACCCTGCATGAGCCTGGTTGCGGCAGGCGTAAGGCCAAGGCCGGGACGGTTATATTTTTCACCCGCCTTTTTCAGGAAGTAATCGATAAGCAGGGGGATATCGTCCCTTCGCTCCCTCAGGGTAGGGGTCTTGATGGCCACCACGTTCAGCCTGAAGTAGAGATCTTCCCTGAATCTGCCCTCCTGCACCGCCTTTTTCAGGTCCTGGTTTGTGGCAGCGATAATTCTTACATCAACCTTGGTGATCCGCTGGCTGCCCACCCTGGAAATCTCCTTCTCCTCCACGGCCTTCAGGAGCTTGGCCTGGAGCTCAAGGTTGATGTTTGCTATTTCATCCAGAAAGAGCGTTCCACCGCTTGCAAGCTCGAATTTGCCAACCTTGCCGGTTTCCGCCCCGGTAAATGCCCCCTTTACATGACCGAAGAGTTCGCTTTCAAAAAGCGACGGCACGAGGGTGGAGCAGTCAACCGAAACAAAGGGGTGTTCATGCCTGTGGCTCAATTCATGGATATGCCTTGCCAGAAGGCCCTTGCCGGTTCCGCTCTCTCCTGTGATAAGCACGGTGCTGTCGGTAGGGGCAAGGCGTTTTATCTGGTTGAATATTTTTAGCAGGGGCTGGCTCTGGCCTATTATGCAGACTTCGCCCTCCTTGCGTTTAAGCTCTTCGCGCAGGTAGAGGTTTTCAAGCGCCAGGCGCTTTGCATTGAGGGTGCGCCGGACTACAAGGCGCAGCTCGTCAGGCTCAAAGGGCTTTGGGAGGAAATCATTTGCCCCCATCCTCATGGCCTCCACAGCGTTCTGTATGGTGCCGTAGGCGGTTATCATTATTACCGGCAGGGTCTCATCCCGCCCCCGGATGGTCCTCAGAAGATCAAGGCCGTTCATGTCCGGCATCTTCAGATCCAGAAGCAGCAGGTCAAATTCATACTTGTCCAGCAGTCTGAGCGTCTCGGCCCCGGTGGACGCCTCGGTAATCTGGCAGCCAAGCCTGCTTAGCACCTGCGCGCATCCGTCGCTTATGTCCGGATCGTCATCTGCTATGAGTATTCTTTCTTTCATGGTCCTCTTGAGCAGTACGGATTGTATGGATTATGCCGGATCAGGCCCCTGATGCGGAAATATTCACGGGAAAAATAAGCTCAAAGCTGGCCCCCTTGCCGGGAAGGCTCCGGACATTGATCTTTCCGCCGTGCCTCTGGACAATGCCGTGGGTTATGGAAAGCCCCAGCCCCGTGCCTCTGCCCGGACGTTTTGTAGTGAAAAACGGTTCAAAAATGCGCGCCTGTATCTCAGGTGGAATGCCCGGCCCGGTATCCTCAAAATTTATATTAATGGTCTTTGCTTCATCAGAAAAGTATGAAGTTACCACAAGGCGGCCCTGCCCTCTCATGGCCTCCCCCGCATTTATCATGAGATTGAGCACCACCTGCTCCAGCTGCCCCTTGTCACCCATGAGATGCGGAAGGTCAGGGTCAAGATCAAACACTGTCTCAACATGCCTGAGAATCTTGTGATCTTCTATGAGCGAATACATGTCATTTATTGTTTTGTTCAGGTCAACAGGCGCATAGGTGCGCGAGGATGATCTGCCAAAGTTCAGCAGGCCTTTTGCTATGATCCTGCAGCGGGTGGCCAGTTTGATGATTTTTTCAAGGTTGGTCCTTGCCTGGCTGTTTGGCTCAAGGTCTTCATGTATGAGATTGGCGTAGAGCAGGATGCCGCCCAGGGGATTGTTTATTTCATGCGCTATCTCTCCGGCAAGCCTTCCCATTGCAGTCAGTTTTTCTGACTGGAGCATTGCGCCTTCCCAGTTTTTTTGCTGTGTGACGTCCCTTATGAGACTCTGGAAGACGGCTATTCCGCCTTCCGAAAGATAGAGGGGCATGGTGGAGATTTCGATGTCAATGCTGCCGCCGCCCCTTTTTCTGCCTGCGGCCTCGCGCCTGCCAAGACGGGGCCGTGAAAAGTGCCACGGGGCTATAAATTCTCCCATGAAGCGGTTTTCCATCTGCTCCGGACGTGAATAGTCCAGAAGTTTTATAAAGGCGGCATTTACAAAGACGCACTTCTCGGCGGTATGGATAAGGGCAGGTTGCGGTATCCGGGCGATTATGTCCATCGCCTCATCAGGAAGGTTGTCAAGGCTCATTTTTAAACCTTTTTTGTTGCTGTTTCAACCAAAATAGCCTGCAAATGCCAGGCGCTGACGCCGGCGAGGCCAAATCCGCCGGAGCGCCGGGCAGTTTCAACATGCAGACTTACCCCTTGATATTTATCAGAGGTCTGATGTGATGCAGCACCTCGATCATGTCTGACTGCTGACGCATTACATCAAAAATATTCTTGTATGCAAACGGTGATTCATCAAGGGTGCCCCTGCCAACCCGGGCTGTTATTCCCTGCATGGTTTCCATGAATTTCCTGGGGCTGAGTTTTTTTCTGGCCTGTCTGCGCCCCATGATCCTGCCGGCCCCATGAGAGCTTGACCAAAGCGAGTCAGGGTTGCCCTTTCCCCTGACAATAAAGGAGCCGTCCCGCATATTGCCAGGGATGACCCCGAGCATCCCCTCTTCAGCATGAGTGGCGCCTTTTCGGTGAATCCACAGGCCGTTTTTGAACTCTGCGTGGTTGTGGTTGCGGTTTATGAGCCTGCTCCAGACTGCATCGCCCTCGCAGTACCGACCCGTTTCATCCACAATCCTCCGCATCATCTCCCTGCGGTTCTCCAGGGCGAACTCAAGCGCCCAGTTCATGTCGTTTATGTATGCCCTGCCCGCGTCGCTCTTTGCGTCAAGGCCGAAATGCCCTTCTCTGGCCCTTTTGTCCCCGCTTGCTATTTTCATGTATTCCGTTGCGATTCCGTGGCCAACACCACGGGAGCCGGAGTGAATTACAATCCATATTCTGTCCGATTCGTCATAACCGATTTCAATGAAATGATTGCCGCCGCCAAGGGAGCCAAGCGCCTTGAAGCCCTTGCGGCTTTCAAAGGCCCTTCGCCCCGTGCCGCTTAGCTTGCGGGGATCCAGGCTGGTGTCGGGAGGGGTGTCGTTTACGTTGAATCCAACCGGGATTCTCCTGTATATGCCCCGGAATATTTCATGGCGCATGTTTTCAATGTCCCGTCGCCTGAAAGTGGTGGGCAGTGCACACATGCCGCAGCCTATGTCGTACCCGACCCATGCGGGCACCACTACTCCATCGGTCGCCACTACACCCCCAATGGGGAGGGAATAGCCCGTATGCGCATCAGGCATCAGGGCGCCTTTAATGGCAAAGTCCTGCTCCATGGCGCTTCTGAACTGTTCCAGCGCCTTGGGCTCTATTTTTTTGCCGAAAATTTTGACCTTGCCGGACATGGCTGGCACCTCTCCCCAATCTCGGTTTGACAACGCAGGATTTTATGCACGTCCGCAAAACAGGGCCCCTGTTTGACTGTTGACTCCTGGTGACTGCAAAAGGCGCGCGGCAGCCATTACGCTCAAACCGGGTAAAAACAGAAAAAGCCGCATCTCGCGTCAAATTTCAGGTCATGGAGCCATTTCGGGATACTTCCGCACCCGGGTCATGCGCCCAGAAGATACGCCATGAGCAGGATTTTTGCATTATGCTCCAGACACTCCATAAGCTGAAAGGCGCGTGCCAGGTTTGCCCCTCTTGATACGGCTCCATGCCGCTCCAGTATGAATACCGGCCCGCATCTTACATGGGCGGCCGCAGCCCTGGCCAGCTCAATCGTGCCGGGCGGGGCATACGGGACCTCGGCTACTTCGCCAAGGAGGATTTCGGTCTCCGCAAGCCTGGAGGAGTCGAACCCTTTCCCCGCCAGGGAAAGCGCAAGGGCACAGGGGGCATGGGTATGCACAATCGCCATGCACTCAGGATCTGCCTGGTAAATCGCAAGGTGCATGGGAAACTCGGTTGATACTTCTCCCGGGCCTTCAATCACAGTGCCGGAACTGTCGGTTACAACAAGCTGTTCAGGTTCAATGAAACCCTTGTGGGCGCCGCGTGGCGTGGCGACGATGGTTCCGTCCCCGCACTTGACGGAGATGTTGCCGTCAGCCCCTGCCAGAAGCCCCTTGTTATAGAGCTGGCGGCAGATGGCTGCTATCTCGTGTCTTGTGTCTGTCAGGTTTGTATCTTTCATTTCAGGGGCTAACAGGCTGTTCATGGGGCCTGGCCACAACCGACCTGTCAGGCCAGGTGCTGGTATTTGTCTGTAACACCTGCCTTGACCGCATCCAGTGCGCTTGATAGGGCGGCTATAACATTTCCGCGTGTATCTCCAGCCACGCCCAGCAGCATTATGTCGTCTCCCACCTCAAGCGTTCCTTCGACGATCCATGCGTCAACCGCGACAATTCCATTCATGGCTGCAGTTTTATGCAGGATTGCCGCCAGTTTTTCTGCATCCGCCCTTACATCTATTTTCACTACCCGGTTCCCTGCAAGGTCATTGGAGCGGACAAAACCGTAGTGTATAAGTATCATTCCCGCGTCCTGAATGCGGGCGCTTGCCTTGAGTCCCTGCCTGAAGGCGTTAATATCGAGTTTCACGGGGCCTTTTACTATTTTCATTTTTCCACCACTTGTTGAGGGTTATTGACACGTATCATGCCGGGCGGCATCCAGCCATGAAAAACGGGCAAAAGCTCCCTGCATCTTTAATGGCGATGAATTGAATGTGCATAACCAAATTACCTGAATCCGCCTTTTCTGTACAGCCTCCAGGCCAGCACCACGGCAGCGACAGGGGGAAAACGCCGCAGCGCAGGCGATGCCTCAACTCTCACTCCCGAATGCCGCTCCACCTTCCACAGTATGTAGTCCATTCCTCCCCTGAAGGTAAAGGCCGCCTTGCAAAGCCGCAATACCGAGAGAATCTTGCCCTGAACGGCACGCAGCCTCCAGGACCGTCCGCACATGGCCCTTTCGCTCCTGAAGGACGGCAGGCCCAGGCTCGGCCTGGCGGCAAGGCCATCTGCCCCCGCCGTTTTGCAGAGCCGCAAATCGTGATGTTCGAGAGAAACATAAGGCGCGGCGGCAGCCAGCAGATTGTCAAAGTGCGCGGAGAAAGCGGAGTAAAGGCTCACTGCCCTGTCTGGCCCTTCGGAACGGAGTTCTGTCCCGTAGCTGAGACGCAGCCCCTCTTTCCAGAACTCCTCGGATGTGAAATTGTCATTCATGCATGGAGTCACCGCCTCTGCAAACGAAATGACGGCGGAGGCAAGTGCGTTGAGTACGCGTCTTTCATGGCTGCAGGAGCGGCAGTAAACAAGCGCGCATGGCTGGCAGAAACGTCCCCAGATATATGAGCTGAACCAGCGGGAGGCGCCCTTTTCAAAATCATCCAGGCTGATTACCGCATATTTTGCCCTTATTACAGTTCCGCGGTGCGGCACTTCCAGGAGGTACACATTTGGGGGAAGAAGCGCATTTGCAATGGCCGGCAGCCTTTTCCCGCGGAAGGCACGGACATAGCTGTCCACCAGCACATAAAGATCCATAAGGCCTTCAAGCTCGCTTCCTGTCCTGAGGCATGAGCCATAATAGAGTATTGCGGCTACAGAGCCTCCAAAGCGCGCTCTTATGGCCCGGGTCATGGCGTCAAGGGGCGGAGACGCTTCATGTCTGATATTTTTGCCGATGGCTGCCAGGAGTTTGAAGGGTTTTTTCATAAAATCGCATATCCTGCCGCCCGGGCGGTGCGGTCATCTTTGTGATGCAAAGCCGGCGCGACGGGCTCCAGCCCGGTTTTCATGGAGAAAACAGGACAGGTATAAAGGCCTGCTTATGGTTACATCGTCCAGAGTATATCAAGATTTGCACTGCAATACGGCGCAATGTGGTTGCGGCTAAATTTTCAGGAATTCGAGCCTGGGGCCCTGTTCAATGGTTATGGGTATCTGTCTGCCGTGTGTTGAATAAAGCTCTCCGTCCACGGTGAAATCCCCGTTAAATTCAACGGTTATTTTACGGAATACCTGGCATGAGTAGCCATCTTCCAGCCGTGGCGGCCTTTTTGCCAGGCCGCCGATCCGGCCAGCCAGATTGAAAAAAAGCCTGCGCGGCCTTTCTCCCACGGTGGTGCACCAGGGACCCTGCGCGCCAGGAATCCAGCATGGCCTGATGCCGAGGATAAGTTTGTTGATGGTGCCGGCGAGTACAAGATGGAATTGCCGGAAAGGGGGTGCGGGAGAGTCTTCGTTCCGGCTGCCTTGGGAGATGGAACCGACGCGGGCAGTCAAAGGCGTGGCCGCCTTCCTGTCCCCTGACGCCAGGGCCAGGAGAAACCTGGCCATTATAAAGATGTTGGATGCCACCCTGTACTTGCCCATGATTTCCGCCTTTTGGTGAAAGAAACGGATGCCGCGGCATATCAGCCCTGCGCCGAACAGAAAGCCGTACAGCGGTTCTTCAAGCCCGGGGCCATGGACCTTCAGTGTGCAGCTGCGGCGCACTTCAGGCTCCCTGGCCTTCTCGTTATTGCATATGCGCCTGAGAAGCCGGTGAATGGCCTTGTCGGGCCGTCCCCCAAGCCCCAGATTCCTTGCGGTAAGATTTGCGGTGCCCCCCTGAATCAGCGCCACAGCTGGCAATGTCCTGAAAGGCGTCCTGTTAAGCAGACAGCATGCCGCGGCATGCACCGTCCCGTCCCCGCCGCTTAAAACCAGCAGGTTTATCCTTCGGGCCGCCAGCTGGAAGAGCGCCTTCTGCATATCATCCGGAGTTACAGCCTTCAGAAATGGCACCTGGGGGAACCCGGCAACCGCCTTTTCAATTCCCCGCATGCTCCTGCTGTTTGCGCGGGCACGGGGATTTACTATGATTCCGGGACGCAGCTGTCTGTTTTTCATCTCCATGTTACAGGTCCATGCGCGGCATTTGAGTGACCGGCCCGGCAAGAGATGTGCAGGCCTGACGGTCATGATTTTCCGTTTTTTGCATCAGGCTTCCTGCGGTACCGGTTATTGTAAACCGGTGAAGCGCCGCATGACACCGCGGCGGCAGGTTCGGGGCAAGCGCCATGTTGTCTTTACACAGGTCTTTGCATTATTATACTGCATGTGCAGGTGTTTTTCCGGCTGCGTACACAGTGGGCAGCGGTTCACATTGCCGCAGGAGTGTCAGGGCGCGGCGTCCCTGTCCTGTTATGCCGGGGCTTTCTCATGCATGAATGCGTGCAGCCTGCTTTTGTCCATCTCTTTTAATATCTTATTCGTGCCGTGTCGATAAACACCATACGGGAGGCGCTAAATGAACCAGGACGGAGTTGAACTGTTTTATTCCCAGTCGGGTGAGTCCGGGGCCGAAAACGGCGCGGCGGGACGGACCATCCTGGTTGTGGACGATGATGAGAGCCTCAGGGAATTCCTTGAAATTCTTCTTCAGAAAGAGGGCTACCGGGTAGTAACTGCCGCAACTGGCGAGGAGGCCCTTGAGCGTCTTGACGAAGAGGATGTTTCACTGGTCATTTCCGATATCCGGATGCCGGGAATGGATGGCGTAAGCCTGCTTAAGGCCATCAAGGGCCGCTGGCCGGAAATACCGGTTGTGCTCATTACCGCCTTTGCATCAATGGATTCGGCTGTTGATGCCATGAAGGAGGGGGCCTGGGATTATCTTACAAAACCATTCAGGATAGAGGAGCTCAGGGAAATTCTTGAAAGGGCCCTGGAGGCCGCGGACAGCGCAAAAACTGTTGAAGCGCCGGAAAAGGGCGGGGAGACAGGAGAAAAGGTTCACCGCCTGGACGAGATGGTTGCCAGAAGCCCCGCCATGCTCAAGCTTTTTCAGCTTATTCCCCGCATAGCAGCAACCTCTTCCAGTGTACTTATTACCGGCGAAACAGGTACAGGCAAGGAGCTTGCCGCAAGGGCCATCCATAATCTTGGTCCTCGCCGAGACAGGCCCTTTGTAGTGGTAAACTGCGGCGGCATTCCTGAAAATCTGCTTGAAAGCGAGCTTTTCGGATATGCAAAGGGGGCATTTACCGGGGCCACCCATGAGAAAAAGGGTCTTTTCGAGACAGCTCATACCGGGACCATCTTCCTTGATGAAATAGGCGAGCTGCCCATGCTTCTCCAGGTAAAGCTGCTCAGGGTCGTTCAGCAGAAGGCATTCACCCCTGTTGGAGGCACCAGGCCCGTGAATGTGGATGTAAGAATAATAGCGGCAACCAACAGGGACCTTGAAAAGGAGGTCATGGAGGGAAATTTCAGGGAGGATCTGTACTACCGCCTTAATGTGATCCATGTGAAGATGCCGGCTCTCAGGGAAAGGCCTGAGGATATTCCCCTGCTAGTGCAGTATTTTCTTGACAAGTATTCAAGGGAACAGGGAAAGAAGATGCAGGGAATATCGAGTTTCGCCGTAGAGGCCCTGATGCAGTACCAGTTTCCTGGCAACGTGCGTGAGCTTGAAAATATAATCGAGCGCAGCGTAGCCCTTTCCACATCAAATCTCCTTCTGCCCGAAAGCCTTTCCCTTGCCAGGTTCAAGCAAGGCAAAAAAGAGGAGGAAAAGGCCGACTCCATACTTCCGCGCATTCCTCCCGAAGGCATGGTCCTCGATGACCTGCTGAATTCAATAGAAAAGTCATATATAAAGGCGGCTCTGGAGCGTACCGGCGGCAACAAGACCGAGGCGGCGGCCCTGTTGGGCATGAACTTCCGTTCCTTCAGGTACCGTATCTCCAAGTATGGAATCTGATGCAGGACGGTCAGGATAGCATCCGCATGTCATTGTCCCTGAACAGATCCATGCAATCCTTCAAGAAGCTGTTTACCCTGATTACGGCAGTCAGGCTTACTGTGTTCATGCTCCTGCTTGGGGCCGTATGGTTCAATCCCGTCGGGGCATCCTGCTTGACCGGAAGCCTGGAACAGTTGTCCATGCTTCTCGGCACGGCATTTTTGTTCACCGTTCTTTTCACCATCTGGTACAGGATCAGCGGGCCCGGCAGGTGGATAAATTTCTGGCAGACCCTGGCGGACGTGTTCCTGGTCAGTCTGGCGGTATTTTATACGGGTGGATTCCGGAGCAGTTTTTCCTTTCTCTATGTGCTGGCCATTGTAACCGCATGCCTGCTTGGGGGAATTGTGCCAGGCGCAGTGGCCGCCCTGCTCAGCACGCTGTCCTATGCAGCGGTCTGTTTTTTCACCCCGGGCGCCGTTGAAAATGCAGGAGAGGCCGCATACAGTTTTGCCGTAAATCTCGCCGCCTTCAATATGACAGCCGTGTTCGGCGTATGGATAGCCCAGAGGCTCAGGCGCACGGAAGCTGAACTCTCCTCGGTTGCCGCTGAGATGGCCCGGATGGAAAAGATCCAGCAACACCTTGCCGACTCCATTAGAAGCGGCCTTGTTATGGTGAATGGCGATGGCCGGATAATCTTCTATAACAGGTCAGCGGTCAATATACTCGGCAGCTCCATGCGGGACAGCCATGGAAAAAGCCTTTCTGAGATATGGCCCGAGCTCGACAGCATAGAGCGCAATATTGAGAAAAACAGCGCGGTTCAGCGGCGTGAGATAAGGTTCTCCGGCCCGGATATCAAGGAGAAGATACTTGGAGTTTCAACATTTCCCGTGCGTGACGAGAAGAATGTCTCCCTTGGCTTCGGGATTATTTTCCAGGATATAACCGAGATTATCGTAAAGGAGGAACAGTTGCACCGCATGGACCGCCTGGCGTACCTTGGAGAGATGGCCGCAGGCCTTGCCCATGAGATACGCAACCCCCTGGCGTCAATTTCCGGAGCCGCCCAGGTTCTTGCCGAGAGCGATTTCATTCCTCCCGAGGGCAGGCGGCTAATTGACATAATTTCCAGGGAGACGGGCCGTCTCAACCGCCTTACAAACTCCTTCCTGCTCTATGGCCGCCCCACCCGTGAAACAGTTGAGCTGGTTGACGTAAATGCCGAAATGGAGGAGATCGTCGAGCTGATAGGCCGCAGGCGCAACCTGCCGCAGGCCGACATCATCGCGGATATTCCCGGCGACGCGGTCATGGAGACAGAGCCGAGCCAGCTCAGGCAGATACTGGTGAATATTCTCCTCAATGCCTGGCAGTCACTGCCTGAGCAGGGAGGGCGCATCACCATAAGCGTAAAGATAAGAGACGAAATGCTGGAGCTTGTCATAAGGGACAATGGCTGCGGCATAAGCCCGGCTGACATGAAGCGCATATTCAATCCGTTTTTTACCACCAAGGCCAAGGGCACAGGACTCGGCCTGGCCATTGTGCAGAGGCTGGTTCATGATCTCGGCGGCACTATTGACATCAGGTCCGAGGTGGGCAGGGGGACCGAGGTGGTCCTGAAGTTCCCGCTTGCCGAGGATGAACGCCAGGAGGAGGGGACGGAAGAAAGGCAGGAACAGGATTGATGAATCCCGCATCCGGAGCATCATGCATCTTCCGGGCGGAAAACAGCCGCCATGATCATCACGGGCCGGATGGAGCAGGCCGGGAGCGCGCCGCCATTCAGTGGTGATTCCTGAACGGCAGCCAGCGGTCGAGCACTGCATCGAGCGTTCCGTCACCGGCCCACTTGTCAATTACCGCGTTCAGCTTGCGTTTGAGCGCCTGGTCTTCCTTGCGCACGCCCCACGCAAGCTCTTCCCTGCTGAGGGGTTCCCACAGGCCGGTTATATCCGCTTCATTTTCGGATACAAGCCACATTATTGACGGGGCGTCATGGACAAAGAGGTCTATGTTGCGACCCTTGAGGCTCCATGCCGCCTCGGAAGGCAGGGTAAGCAGCACAACCCTGGATGCGAACGGAAAGTTCGCCCTGACAAACTTTTCGCCGGTGGTGTTGCGAATGACTCCTATTGACGCATTGCTTCGCAATATCTTCCTGATGCTTGAGTATTTTCTTGCGTCCTTGAGCCTGAAGGCAGCCATGAGGCCGGTGGTCAGGTAGGGCCTGGTGAAATCAATCCTGACCTGCCTGGGCCTGGTAACCGTCATGCCCGACATTATTACATCTATCTTGCGCGCGAGAAGGGCGTCGATGAGCCGATCCCAGGAAAACAGCGAAATTTTCACGCTCCTGCCAAGCTCCGCAGGAAGCCTCCTGGCAAAATCCGCTTCAACCCCGGCATACCTTTCCCCCTGTATGAAGGTCATGGGCGGATAGTTGCCGCTCATGCCTATCCGGAGAATGTTGTCCGGCTCCGGCGTCTGCGGGGTGGCGGCCTGGGCTGTTGCCCGCGCCGGGGAAACCGGCGGTTTCTGCCCCGTGCAGGACGCCAGGATCATCAGGGTCAGCATTGCGGTCAACAGCAGGGTGGTTGAGATAGGGTTTCTTTTATCCATTCCTGTTCTCCTTGGATCAAGAGTTTTTCAGCTTGGAAGCACCAAATAATCACGGTTTTGATCGTGGCAAGGTTATGCGGCGCATTGACAGATGCCGCATGAAGCCGCTTCAAAATAATATTATGTATTTCCATCAATTTCCATAACAAACTTCCGTGCCGCGTCTCTGCCCGGTTCAAATTTGCGTCCTGGCTGAATCCCGGGGCGCTGCCCCTGTCCGGCAGGGATAATTGCATGACAGGCCTTGTTTTTGCGCCAATGCACGGGTACAAAAGGTGATGACACCTCTTGCGCTTGCAGCCGTCAAGGGATGCGGGACAGCGGCGCATGAATGTCCGGGGGGCGTCACCTGGCAGAACCGGTTTCCCCCTGGCCGGGACAGGACGGCAAGGGGTTAATTTCAGGCGCGGGCAAAGAATGGGAAAATGACAAAAAAAGAATCCGTCGCACTGCTACTGGCCACGGGTTTTAACATAGGCAGGCTTTCAGGGGCCCCGGGGACCCTGGGTTCCGTTGAAGGAGTATTGCTTGCATGCCTTGTCCATCAGCTTTCAGCCCCCTGGCTGACTATTGCTGTAATCTCTGTTATACTTGGGGCTGTATTCGTGGCCGGACAGGCTGCAAGGGCCTTGCGGGAGAAGGACCCGTCAATAATCGTTGTTGATGAAATTGCCGGAATGGTGGTCTGCCTGTCCCTGTTTCCATGTTCCCTTGTTTACGCGGTGTCCTGCTTCGCCCTGTTCCGGCTGTTTGATATCTGGAAACCCTGGCCTGTGCACAGCCTTGAAAAGCTTCCCGGAGGATGGGGAATCGTAATGGATGATGTAATGGCGGGTGTAATGGCGGGAGCCGCGGTCCAGGCAGGAGTTTTGCTCAGTCATGCATGGTGAAATAATCGCGATAGGCGATGAACTTGTTGCAGGGCGCACCGTCAATACCACCAGCAGCTTCACTGCCCGCAAACTCTTTGACGCAGGTTATTCAATAAGGCGTATTACGGTAATCGGTGATGATATACCCTTGATAGTCGAGTGTCTCGGCAGGGCCATCAGCCGTTCGAAATTCCTGATAATAACCGGCGGTCTTGGCCCCACCACGGACGATATAACAAACGAGGCCGTATCCAGGGCGCTTGGCAGGCCCCTCGAGGAGAATCGGCAGATTCTTGAAAAGATCAGGGAGTGCGAGGCGCGTCACGGCGTAACCTATGATCATACATTCAAGCAAAAACTCTCCATGCTGCCCGCCGGGGCCGAAGTCCTGAACCCCGACGGATATGCCGCAGGCTACATGCTCCAGCAGGAGGGCATTCCGCTTTTTTTCCTTCCCGGAGTGCCGGAACAGCTTGAAAAACATGTGGTGAACCAGGTTATTCCCCGGCTGGTCAGGCTGCTTGGCACTGGCAGAAGCGTCATGCACAAGACCTTCAAGACCTTTGGCCTGTCTGAAATAGAGATCAATGCCAGGCTTGCAAGGGTGGAGTCCGGTTACCCGGGGCTTGCAATAGGATATTATCCCAATTTTCCGGAGGTCCACGTTTCAGTAACCATAAAAGGCGGGGACAGCGCACTTACAAGGGATGCGTGCAAGAGCGCATGCAGTGAGATACGGGCCATCCTGGGCATGAATATAATTGCCGAGGATGACGAGAGCATCGAGTCGGTGACCGGCCGGCTGCTGGTGAGGCGCCGGGCCATGGTTTCGGTGGCTGAATCATGCACCGGCGGGCTGCTGGGACAGCGGTTTACATCGGTTCCAGGAAGCTCCGCGTGGTTTGAAAGGGGAGTTGCAACCTACACCAACCGGGCCAAGGAGGAGATGCTGGGGGTTCGTTCCGCAACCCTTGCGCAATACGGGGCCGTAAGCAGGCAGACCGCCGAGGAGATGGCCATTGGCATACGGCGGATTTCAGGAACCGGCTACGGCCTGTCAATTACAGGCATAGCAGGGCCCAGCGGTGGAACAGATGAAAAGCCGGTGGGCACTGTATATATAGCGCTTTCCACGCCTGAAAAGACCGTGCCGCACCATTTCTATTTCCCCGGCAGCCGCGAAAAGGTCAGGGAACTGGCCGCAGAGACTGCTATTGACTGGCTGAGGAGGCACCTTCTCGATGGTTCGTACGTTCCTGGCTATAGACCTGCCGGATAGACTCAAGGCGGATATTGCAAAGGCAGTGGCGCGCTGGAAGGGCTTCAAGGCCGGAGTCCGGTGGGTTGACCCTGCCAGAATGCACCTGACGCTCAAGTTTTTCGGAGACCTCGAAGAGAGTTCAATCAAAGTTGTTTCATCCGTCTGTCGTGAGGTTGCAGCCTCTTGTCAACCCGTATCAATGAGGCTTCTTTCCCCAGGGGCATTCCCCTCTCCGCGGCGTCCCAGGGTGCTGTGGATAGGTATTGGCTCCCGGCCCTCC
Source organism: Deltaproteobacteria bacterium (assembly GCA_027025395.1). GTDB lineage: Bacteria > Desulfobacterota > Dissulfuribacteria > Dissulfuribacterales > QOAL01 > S144-17. Next base: position 30,587 of record JALVQQ010000202.1, read on the forward strand.
CCGGCGCTTTTCACCCTGCATGACAAGGTTGAAGCCGCCCTTGCCATACATGGATTTCCCAGGGAAGAAAAACGCTTCTCTCCACATATAACAATGGGGCGAGTAAAAACAGGCCGGAATATAGCCAGGCTCATGGATGATTTCATGAGGCATGAACCGCCTGGGGAGGGTTTCATGGTGGAAAGCATGGTGCTTTACAGCAGCACGCTTGCTCCAGGCGGGCCTGTTTACAGGCGGATTGAAGAGTTTGAATTCTGCCGCTCCTGAGAAGCCGGCAAGGTTTCTATTCCGCCGGAATCCCGAAAATTGCGACTGCCGTGCAGATTACAAGTACTGCGCCATGAAACAGCTCATGGGCCGTGCGTGACGGCACTTCCTTGTGGCTGCGGGCAACAAGCAGCGCCACAATGCACTGCATGGCGTAATAAACCGCAAATGCCCTGGAAGCGAAACTTATTATTTCGTAAACATCTGTAAGCCATGTCAGGGCAATGGCCGCAGCGGACACCATAAGGTATGCATATCTGCCAGGCAGATGCCCCCTGATTATGGATTCCAGCAGACCTGAACAGCCTGCATCATCTGCGGTGGCTGCTGAAAACTGGCTGAAAATCGCTGTAATGGAGATCAGTGCAGGCAGTATGGTGGAGACAATGGCGGAAAGCGTCACTATGGCCGTGATCCCGGTCTGTTCTATGTTGCCTGCCCTGCTCACCACAAGCGCCATGAGCGCAAGGAACGCCAGGTATATAAGGGATGAAATGAACTGTGCCAGGCGCATGGTGCGGATACGGAGTTCTCCTGGGTGCTCGGAGCCAAGGAACCGTGATGTTTCAAAACCCTGCACCACTATGAGCAGCCCCATGACCAGCCTGGCGAGGCGCCCGGTGTCAGGGTTCAGGGCAATGGCGTTGACATGCCACTGTCCCTGCGTTAGCGCTGTCCAGTTGAACCAGGCAAGTGCTGCTATCAGCGCCGTAATCATTGACAGGTTGACACCCACCACTACCCGTTCCAGCCGTTCAATGCCCTGGAGCCCGCGAAGGTATCCGGTTATGCCGATGCCCACCAGTATTGCCGTAACCAGCATCCTGCCATAGAGCATGTTTTCGATGTGGATGAAGAAGAGCGCGAAACTTGCAAGAAGCTGCAGGTAGTATGATACTGATACGCAGTACGCACCGGCCAGCACCATGTGCGAGATTCGCTCCGCAATTTCAATGCCCTCCACCATTGCCACCTGGCGGGCAGCAGCTCTGTGTGACGCGTGGAGCCGGTGCTCCCTGCGCTTGAAGTCTGGCAGGGTCAGGGTCTCAAGCAGGGGTTCAGCGTATTTTATATTGAACCGTATCACAGAACCTGTCGCGTAGGCCACGCAGAGAAGGCCTGCCATCACCGCAACGGCGTAGTTGCCGGCATTCTTGTAAAGTATCGGGGCGCATACCAGGAAACCGCTGCCCATGATCGAGGCAAGGGGCGTTACGGTCGCCCTCCATGTGGATGAATTTGTCAGCGGCTTGTAGAAAAGCAGCACGCTTCCAGCAACAAGCAGGGTAATAATTACAATGAAGTCAGGAGTTGATAATGCAGGCAAGAACAAATCCTTTCCTGAAGGTTAAACCGTCATGTAGGGACCGGCGCCAATGCCGGGCCTGTTCAATGGGATCATAATGAAGCTGTCACCTGATTATACACCCTGTCTGAAGATTTTTATAGGGATAATGGCCATAGTAAATCCTCTGGGCGCAATCCCTGTTTTTCTCTCCCTGTGCAGCGGGCGAACCGTTGAAGAAATAAAACGCACGGCAAGAATCACGGCAATAGCCGTGGCCGTTGTGCTGCTTGTGGCCACTTGGTTCGGAGACTCGGTGCTGGCGTTCTTCGGCATAGGGATCGCCGCGTTTCGTGCCGCCGGAGGCCTGCTGATTCTGCTTATGGCCCTGGCAATGATGCATGCCAGGCAAAGCCACGTGAAGAGGAGCCCTGAGGAGGAGAGCGCCGATACAGACAGGGAGGATGTGGCGGTGGTGCCCCTGGCCGTGCCCCTTCTGGCCGGCCCCGGCGCCATAAGCCTTGTAATAGTGGAGGCCCAGCGTGGAGCCACGGTTCTTCATGAAGTTATGATCAGCATCTGTATAGGTCTTGTGGCGCTGTGTACCTGGATCACTCTTTTGCTTGCAGAACCCATTGGCGAGAGGCTTGGAGTAACGGGATTGAATATAGTTACAAGAATCATGGGGTTGCTGCTTGCGGCAATAGGGGTTCAGATGATTGCCGACGGACTGGTGAAACTTTTCCCGGGCCTTGCATGACAGGCCGTTGAATTGCCGGTGCCTTGGCGTCCGGCAGGAGCAATATCCGCTGTTGGCCAACAAAAAGAAACGAAATAACAAGCAGTTACGCTTTAAAGAGGAGCACTGGTTGACTTCGTCGCCCGCTTGACGTATTATTGTTATATAA
>JALVQQ010000203.1 GCA_027025395.1 Deltaproteobacteria bacterium
GATAGAGACGGCTCCAACCCTTGCCTCTGCCAAAACGGCGCTTCTGGAAGTCAAAGCCCGGATTGCAAAAAATTCCGAGAAGATCCAGCAGGAAAAGGCCGCGCTCAAACTTGTCATGGGAGAGCCGCCTGGTTATGACCTTGTTGTACAGAAACTGGATTTCAAGGTTCCCCTTACGGATAGGCTCCTCAAGCAGATAGATAATGCCTCAAAGACCTGGATGGAGCACCGCCTTGACATAATGGCGCTGAGGGCTGCCTGCAGAAGCAGGGACCAGCAGGTCAGGGAGGCAGTGCTTTCGCAATTTCCAAGGATCAGCATTGGGATTCTCCACGCCAGGGATACGGGCAACGTGATTACCACGGGACCATCTGTGAGTATTGAAATACCTCTTTTTGACCGCGGACAGGGCCGGTTGGCTACAGCAAAGGCGCTCAGGATTCAGGCCATTGATGAATACCGGGCCAGGATATTCGAGGCCAGGTCCACGGTGGAGGAAATCAGGGAACAAATCCGTTGCATGACCATCTACCATTCGAGGGTTTCAGAGGCTGCGGCCGCACGAGAAGCAATGCTGGATATATACAGGAAGGCCCTTGCCAGCGGGACAGCAGACGTCCTGACCTATTACCAGGCGCTTGGCGCACTGCTCCAGCAAAAGATTGACCTCCTGGATATCAGGAAGGGCATTACGGAACTGATCGTGGCCCTGGAAGTGGAAACCGGTGCTCACATATCGCTGAGCGGGAAAATCTCACAGGGAAAGGACAAAATAAAACCTTTTACTAAAAAACCGGATAATTCAAATGACCATAAAGCATAATAACAGGGCTGAGATAGAAATTCGTATCCTGATATTTTTTCTTACAACCGTGCTTGTGTCTCCATGTTTGTGCAATGCGGATATGCAGAAAGATGCAGGGGCTAAAGGCGCGGCGGTTACAGCCCCTGTTCGGACAATAATGGTTAAAAGACGTCTTCTGACCGAGGACTTAACCGCTTATGGCCGAATCATACCTGCTCCTGGCAGTACCAGGAGCCTTGCTATACCGTTTGAATCCCGCATCAGGAGGATATTCGTAACCGAGGGCCAGCAGGTCCAGAAGGGAAAATCCCTTATAGAGCTTTCACCAAGCCCTGCCACCTTGTTGATGGTGGAATCAGCTGAAAACTCACTTGAAGCCGCAAAGCTTCAGCTTGAGAAGGTAAAGGAACGTGTCCGCATGAAGCTTGCAACTGCAAGGGAACTTATCCAGGCCGAGAAAGACTATAACCAGGCGCTGCTACGGGTAAAAAATCTCAAAAAGATGAAGATAAGTGGAAAAATAACCATCAATGCCAGTGACAACGAGATGATTGTAAGGCTTTACTGCAGGGTTGGGCAGATCATTGCCGCGGGTTCTCCGCTCATGGAAATTGTGGACGGGAATATGGTCGAGGCTGCTGTGGGAGTTGAACCCGAAGACGCCCATCTGTTGAAAGCGGGCCAAAAGTTATATCTTGCGCCCATAAACAGGGGAAATGCAGGGGAAACAGAGGGGAAAATAAGGACAATCTCGCAGGCGGTTAACGGTGCCTCAAGGCTGATAGACACCTTTATTCAAATCCGGCCCGGTTCGGGTTTCCTGGTGAATGAATACGTAAAGGCAAGGATAGTTCTTGGCAGGAAGAAAGGAATGGTGGTTCCCAGGAGCGCGGTGCTTCCAGGCAAAAAAGGATTTGTGTGTTTTACAGTGAAAGACAACCGTGCGCATGAGCACCTTGTAAAGACTGGCTGGGAAGGCAGGGACTATGTAGAAATACTTTCTTCGTCAATCCTCCCAGGAGACGAGATAGTCGTGCAAGGCAACTACGAACTTAAAGACGGGATGCCTGTAAAAGTCATTTCAGGCAGTGGGCAGTCAGCCAGCAGAAAAACAGAGGCAGCAGTACAGGGCTCATGAAAAATATTCCTGAATGGCTCAGGTCCCATAAACGCTCCATCCTGTTTATGATCGGCATCCTTGCAGTTGGCGGTTTCTTTGCCTCTTTCACCTTGCCCGTTGCCCTTTTTCCGCATGTAAATTTTCCAAGAATAGTTGTATCTCTTGACGCAGGAGACCGGCCCGCTGACCTTATGGCCATTGAAGTGACAAGGCCGGTTGAGGAGGCAGTAAGGGCTGTCCCTGGAGTCAGGACCGTCCGATCCAATACCACGAGGGGAGCTGCGGATATATCAATCAATTTCGACTGGGGCGAGGACATGATCTCCGCCATGCTCCAGGTGGAATCTGCCATCAACCAGGCACTGCCAGCGCTTCCTGCAGGCACTGCTTTTGAAGTCAGGAGAATGGACCCTACAGTATTTCCTGTGCTGGCCTACAGCCTTACTTCGGACACTGTATCCTCGGTACAGCTCAGGAATATTGCCCTCTACAAGCTGCGCCCCCTGTTTTCCACAGTGAAAGGCGTGGCACGGATAGGGGTGCAGGGCGGGGATACCGCCGAATACCAGGTTATCGTTGATCCGGCAAGGCTCATGGGTCTTGGACTTACGGTGCAAGATGTGGCTGCAGCTCTTTCGGCATCAAACGTGGTGCAGGCAGTGGGAAGGGTTGAGGATAACTGCAAGCTCTACCTCGCAATTTCCGACACAAGGATAAGGAACATCAGACAGATTGCAGATACCGTCCTGAGATCAGGCAAAAACGGACTGGTCAGGGTGGAGGACGTGGCCAAGGTTATCAGGGGCAAGGTTCCTAAGTGGACCAGGGTCACTGCAGACGGCCATGATGCCGTGATATTCCAGGTGTTTCAACAGCCTGACGGCAACACTGTACAGATTGCATCTGACATAAAACATAAACTTGCAGCCTTCAGAAAACATCTGCCAAAGGGAATAAGGATAGCAAACTGGTATGACCAGAGCGAGCCGGTAAAAGCAGCGGCCGTGAGCGTCAGGGATGCGGTGTTCGTGGGGATGGGCTTTGCCGTGATCATCCTCCTTGTCTTTCTAAGAAACCTGAAAATGACCTCCATAGCCCTTGTAATGGTGCCGGTGGTGCTGCTTTCGTCAGTGCTTGTACTGCTTCTTCTCAGGATGAGGTTCAACATCATGACACTTGGCGGCTTTGCCGCTGCGGTAGGGCTTATTATCGATGATATGATAGTAATAGAGGAGCAGATTGTTCGCGTCTTAAGTGAACCAGGAGCTGAGAAAAATGCGGCAATAAAAGAGGCCGTGCAGGAGATGACCATTCCTCTTGCAGGCTCGTCCCTATCCACAATAATCATATTCGCACCTCTTGCATTTTTGACAGGTGTTACAGGTGCCTTTTTCAAGGCCCTTTCCATCACAATGACCGCAAGCCTCGTATTTTCCTTTTTGATCGCATGGCTTGGCGTACCGGTCATGGCCGGGTTGATACTTGGAGTAGAGGACGCAAGGGCCGAAAAGCCCGGAAGAGCCTGGCAGACTGTTTTTCGTATTTATGAGATGGCGCTTGTCCCTGTACTTGAAAAGCCGCTCCTTCTTGTGCCGGGAATTCTTGTTATCTGCCTTGCCGGGTGGTTCTCATTTCAGCATACAGGCTCGGGATTCATGCCCCACATGGATGAAGGCGGGTTCATCCTGGACTATGTGGCCCCCGCCGGCACATCGGTTGAAGAGACTGACAGGCTGGTAAAACAGGTGGAAAGGATACTCAAGAATACCCCGGAGGTGGAGACATATTCCAGAAGGACCGGGCTTGCCCTGGGAGGTTACATTACTGAAGCCAATGAAGGAGATTTCTTTGTAAGGCTCAAGTCAGGGAAAAGGAGGCCTGTGGAAGCCGTGATGGATGCGGTACGAAGACAGGTTGAACAGACCGTGCCGGGGCTTGAGATAGAGATGGCACAGCTCATGGAAGATCTTATAGGTGACCTTACGGCAGTTCCGCAGCCCATTGAGATAAAGCTCTTTTCCGATGATGAAGAAAAACTCCTGGCCCTTGCCCCGAAGATTGCTGGAGAAATAAAAAATATCCCCAACGTGGTGGATATCAAGGATGGAATCATCCTTGCCGGGGATGCCCTGATAATTCATATAGACAGGGACAGGGCCGCCATAGAAGGGATAGACCCCGAGGTTGTAACCAGGATGCTTCAAAATTCTATAGAGGGCAGTGTAACCACCTTTATTCAGGAAGGCATAAAGATGACAGGGCTCAGGATTTGGCTGCCAGAGGAGCTGA
>JALVQQ010000204.1 GCA_027025395.1 Deltaproteobacteria bacterium
CATGAAGACAGAATACGAGAGGGCCTACAAGGCATGCATGCAGGGCCGTGGATACACGGTCAACTGAGCCGGCGCCGCAAAACGGGGAGAGTTTGATATTCCCCGGCCCGCTGCAAAAATTTTCGGAACATCTTTTTCCAACCTTTAAACAGAAGGGGAACTGACATGAACCACTCCGTAAAGTTAATCTCCTGCATGCTCTTGTTATCCTTGCTGTCCATGCCTGTCGGCGTGTTTGCGCAGAAAGGGAAAAATTCCAATGGGAACATGCTTATCTGCGCTATCAGCAATTTTTTTGAATGTGACGTTGACACAGGATGCGTTCCGAGAACAGCATCCGAGCTCAATGCCCCCCAGTTCCTGAAGATAGATATTGGCAAAAAGGCCATTACACCCGTAGGCGTAGCGCCATCAGACCGCCATGTCAGCAAAATTGTCAGCATGGCTGAAATAGACGGCATGATCATCTTGCAGGGAATGGAAGATGGCGATGCAAAGCGCAAGGACGGGGTAGGCTGGAGCATTTCAATGGTTGAAGATACCGGCGAGATGACCATTACGGCATCAGGGCGCGGTGCGGGCTTTGTGGGCCTTGGCGCATGCTCAACCTACTGATTTGAAACAGGCCCCGCACATGCGGCGCTGCAACACGCGTCAACAAAAAAAGGGCGCCATGGGATCACCTGCCTTGACGCCAAGGCGCCCTTCAGGCATATACGGCCAGGTTGCAGCGTCTTTGCAGTAACCGTCCGCGTTTTCCATTGCCGGCCGGTTCCGGAGCTTCGATCCTGAACACATGTCTTCAAATCCCGGTTTCAGCCACTCAGGACACCACACGGCAGCCCTCTAATGTCACTCACCATTACAGATACTGCCCAAACCCGTGTTATCAGGCCCGATGGCTCTGACCGCAAATTCTCGAGACTGAACCATGACGGACGTCCTGCCGTGCTCGTTGGCCCTCCTGACAAAAGCGCCATATCTCTTGCGGAGGCCCGCTCCTTTTTCAAAATAGGAACGCATCTGTTCAGGGCAGGGGTTCCCGTGCCTGAAATTTACTCATTTGATGACACAACAGGCGAGATTGTCATGGAAGACCTTGGCGATACCCTCATGTATCACAGGGTCATGGAGCTAAAAAAAAACGGCTGCCATGAGGAGACGGAAAAAATTTACATGCAGGCATTAAGGCTGCTTTGCCAGTTGCAGCTGAAGGGCACCAGGGGTTTCAGGCAGTCATGGTGTTATGACACCCCGGTCTATGACGGGAAATTTGCCCACCAGCGTGAGGCGCTATACTTCAGAAATGCATTCCTTGTCTCATATTTGAAACTGACTCCTGACCACAAACTCGACCGTGAGTTGTCAGAAATATGCCAGATGTTCGATGAGCTTCACAAAACACCGTGCCTTATTCACCGCGATTTCCAGTCTAGAAATCTGATGATAAAGGACCGCGGGCTGAAACTGATTGATTTCCAGGGGGCCAGGCTTGGCCCGTGGGGCTATGACGCCGCATCACTCATATTTGATCCGTACACCGGCCTTGACCGGGAAACACGCCGGAAATTGGCAGAATTTTATATTACATGCGCAACGGACGCAGGAATAATCGACAAATCCAGTTTTGAGAAACATGAACAGTTCTTTCTTGTATGCGCAATGCTTCGTACCATGCAGGCCCTGGGAGCATACGCCTTTCTTGCCGCCAGGAAAGGCAAATCCTTTTTCCGCGCCTTCTTCAAGCCAGGCGTTAAAAACCTTGAGTTTATTGCGGGTCACAGTCAGTTTGAAGACTTTGTGTCACTGCGGCAACTTGCGGAATCACTCTCGAAAATTGATTTTTCATGACAGCGGCATGAATCAGCCACTATAATCATAAGGTCAATGTGCAGAGCCTAAGCAGGTATTCACCGAGCAATATCTTTAAAACCAGGAAGATAAAGCAATGGCAAAGCTTGCAACAGACAGAAACAAAAGGATACATACCGCAATGTGAAACATGGAAGAATTGAACCAGGGAAGAGATGGAGCAGGTTTTGAAACAAGGCTGCCGTACAAAATTCAGGAAAAACAAAAATCTTTAATCAGTCGTGGCGCAACTGCGTGCCCTTACTGAACTCTGTTTTATATCACTCCACACCGATGCAGGCCCTTGCGAGAATAACAGTTCTGATCCTTCTGCTTGCAGCCACGCTGGCCACTGCGGTCAGTGTATATCTGCCTGAAATTGCGAACCGTAAAGATATTGCGCGCATGGCGGACTCCGTACTTGAGCAAAACCTTGAATGCAATGCCAGCATAAAGCGGATCCGGTGGAGCTGGCATCCACTGCCCGGAATACGCCTGGAAGGCGTGAGCATCTCTCGCCATGATTTTTCCCTGAACGCCACGGACATCACCCTTTTACCTGACTGGGTCTCGCTTGCAAGCGGTTCTCCGCGCATATCGGCACTGACAATCAGCAACCCCAAGGTTGTCATTGCTCAAATCTCCGGCCCTTCCGCCAAAAACATTGATCTTTCCGCGCTTCCACGGAAAATCAGCATCAAAAATGCCACCGTCACCCTGCCGGACGAAACCAGGATACCAGGGCTGCCGCCCCGGTGGATTCATGCCGGGCTCAAGGGCATTGACAGTACGGTGAAGATCGATCCGGACACCGGTACCGTCAGTGTAACCGGCTCGTTCCATCCACCATGCGCCGCGGAGGTACAACTGCATGCCAGGGCCGCAATGCCGTTTGAGAGGAACTCACTGCCCCGTGCCTTTACCGCAAGGCTCAAGGTAACTGACATTGACCTTGACCGGCTGTTCCAGAAATGGGCGCGCAGACATAACGCCCCGACCGCGCGGAAGGTCAACCTTGCCCTCGGCATTGAAGGCGGCGCAAACAGCACGATAACAGGCTCGCTAACCGCAAATTCACCATGCATACTGCTTCCAGGCCGGCAAAAAGGAATTGACCTGTCATGCGGGGTCCTGAATGCCGGTTTCAAGTGGTCCGGGAAGAGGCTGGCAACCACCATAAACAAGTTCATCCTCGAAAATCCGGCCATCAGCATGAACGGCACAATCTCGGTGACACTTCCCGGACAAGATGGCGGCGGCCCTGTCTCAAGCCGGGAGAACGAACCGTACTGGGACATCAATCTCAATGCCCGCAACATCGACCTTGCCGGTGTCCGCAAGGTGGTGCTGAATCTCTTTGGAAAGCAGGAAGTGGCCAGCCTGGTCTGTGATATTGTAAGGGGTGGCAGGGCGCCTTCGCTTACATACATTTTTCAGGGCAGCACCTCTGACTTTGAATTCGTTGACCACATGCGCCTTACCGCCCTTGTTGACCGCGCGCCAATATACATACCGGACCCGGACCTCTTTCTTGAACAGGCGTCAGGCCCGATACGCATAGAAAACGGGATACTCTACGGAGACAACCTCACCGGCGTCATGGGCAATTCAAGGGCATGGAACGGAAGCCTGGCGCTGGGGCTGTCCGAGGATCTCTTCCAGTTTGAACTCGACCTTGACCTTGATGCAGACCTTGCGGAACTGAAACCACTGCTGGCACGCCTGGTTGACAACCGGCTGGTGGCGGCTGAAGTCAGAAAATTCCGCGGGATTAGCGGAAGGGCGCAAGGCAGCCTCCACATGGGACCTGATCTCAGGGATTTTGATGTGTATGTAAAGGTCCGGAACGCACGGGGAAAGGCCTTTTATGACCGGCTGGGCTGGCCGGTTTCCATAAAGGACGGCAGGGCGGAGATCGGCCCTGAAAGTGTCTCATGGAATGGGGTCAGTGGCACTGCCGGAAGCTCATCAATTGGTGAGTGCAGCGGCAGCTTTGACTGGAAAGGCCAGGAGATGCTCACCATTGACTCGCTTTCAGCAAACCTTGACGCCAATGAAACCCTGGCCTATCTCCGGCGGTTTCCGGTATTGCGGCGGGAAATGGCCCCTGCCGTGACCGCATTGCATGGCAGGGTGGCCGTTGAGGGCGCAATGCTGCAAGGCCCTGTCCGCAAACCCGAATTATGGAAATACAGGGCCCCTTTCAGCCCTCTCGGGCTCGACATTTCATCTCCAATGCTTCAGGGGCCATGGAGGGCGGTTTCAGGAAGCGCGCTCCTTACCCAGGACAGGTTGACGGCCCGGGACATTGCCCTGGACATCGGAAGTGAAAAAACCGTTTTGGGCACCAGCCTTTCACACCGTTACCTCAAGGACTGGCAGGGCAATATCTCCCTCAGGGGCACCTATGGGAGGACATTCCAGGACTGGCTCACCTCAAGAGGCTGGCTGCCTCCCCTCTACAGGCTTTCGGTTCCATGCAGGCTCAAGGGGCTTGACATAGAGTTTTCCGATTCGGCGCTTTTCATGGAGGGAAAATGTCTCTTCTCCGGGCAGGCAGGCGGCAGGCATGAACTCGGCATTGCCCTTTCCAGCACGGAACAGGGCTTTTCACTGGACAGGCTTGAAGTAAAAGGCGGTGGCGAAAATGCCCGTCTCTCTCTTGCCATTCCAGCCGCATCAGGCCCTTTCAGGATACAGTGGGATGGCGAACTCGGGCAATCCGCAGCGGATGCCATACTGGAAAACAACCAAATACTGCACGGTTTCATAAAAGGAAATTTTTCACTGCTGATCCCCCTTTCCCAAGGCAGGCCGCCGGCATTTGAGGGCATAATCGACGCACAGGGCATTGACTGGCCATGGGGCACGAAACAGCCCCTTACGATCTCGGCTCTGAAATGCGCGGGAAACGGGGCTGGCAGTGAGCTTGAACTCCTGGACCTGGGAATCAATGGCGACCGCCTGGAGCTTAAGGGAGATATCCTGGCTGAAAAGAGCGGCGTGCGCCTCGATCTTTCACTGCATGCCCCGGTTCTTCACCAAAAAAACATTCAGCAGATTCTGCCTGCCGCCAACGGGGAATCTTACAGGCATAGCCCTGAACTGGCGCGAAATGGCCCGCCCTCTTCCCGCACGCCAGCGCCTGGCCATGCAGGCAAAACAGCAGCGGGCGCAATCAGGGGGGAGGAAAACAGAGGGGATACAGGCACATTCCCCACGATACATGGCGCCATCAACTTTTCTGTTGACAGGTACCTTGATGATCCGGTGATAAGCGCCGGCGGGATAGTGCCTGATGCCCAGGCCAGGCAGGTGGCGGAATATTCGGATCTTGAAGGCAAACTTCTGTTTGCCCCGGACGGCGGCATTGTCATCATGGCCGACCACGGCACCCGATGCGGCATTGATTTTTCAGGCAACGCCACCTTTGATACGGATGGACACGAAACAAAATCGCTTCTGTTTCACTCGCCTGCAAAAAGTGAAACCAGAATCGAGGAAATTCTGTCCTGCATCGGCGCAAACACCACCCTGATCCAGGGAGCGGTCTCTCTTGAGGCATACGTGCTGCTTGACCAGGACGACCTGGTTGACGGATACCTTGACCTGGAGGCCCATGACGGGAAAATCAGCCGGATGTCTCTCCTTTCCGGCATATTCAGCGTGGTCAATCTGGTTGATTTCCTCGGTCCTGATGGATGGCGCGAAATTACAAGCGGAGGCCTGGCGTTCTCTCGGGCCGGTATGAAAAGCACCATCAAGGACAATGTCCTCTTCATTGACAACATTTCCATTTATGGAAACGGGCTAAACCTCTTTGGCGCGGGCAGGATATACATAGATGAAAAGACAGTAAACGCGACCGCCATAGTCTCCCCGCTCAAGACCATCGACGCCATAGTCACCAGGATCCCCCTGCTTGGTGCCGGACTTGGAGGCAACCACAAATCATTCATCAGTTTTCCGGTCAGAATCCACGGTCCCCTCAGCGACCCGGCAATAACTCCGCTGCCTGTAAAAACGGTAACGGACATACTCAGGAAAATCATCATGAGCCCTATTCAGGCGCCCCTTGAGATGATAAAAAACAAAAAGAGAGCACGTAAGCGGCATGGGGGCATCCCGGTTTCCCGAATGAAGGCCCTTGACCAATGGACAAAAAAGAAATCCTCCCCACTGAAAAGAGAAAAAAGGGACCTGAAGCCTGACGAATAACCACGCGACTCCTTCTTCTTGTCCAGACATTCCAAGAAGCATGAACAAACAGCACTACAGACCGGCACCCTTTACTCCCAGGCGAAACATACTGCCGTCCCTTGCCTCCCTTGTGATAGTTATTGCCGGGATAAAGGCCGCCGAGGCAATACTTGTACCGTTTCTTCTTGCCATGTTCCTTGCGGTAATCTGCTATCCAGTAATCCTGTTTCTTGGAAGAAGGGGCGTTCCTGTCTGGATCGGCGTTCTGTTCCTGGTAGCCATAATGATTCTGATGGAGATGGCGCTTGCCAACCTCATAGGCTCCTCATTCACATCCTTTACGCAAAACGTGCCCCATTACCAGCAGAGGCTCAAGGTTGTCTATTTCGACATAGTAAAATGGCTTGAAAGCCGGGGGCTGGAAAAAATCGACCCCCTCACCGACTTCGATCCGTCAAGCATAATGCCCATTGCGGCGACCACGCTCAAACAGCTTGGGGGGCTGGTTAAAAACACATTCTTCGTACTTGTCACTCTTATATTTATTCTGTTTGAGGCAGGCGGCATATCCGCAAAACTGCAGGCCATATTTTTTGGCAGGGAAAAGTCCCTTGGCGACTATGCAACAATCCTCCAGGGAATAAACCGTTTTCTGGGCATCAAGACCATCACCAGCGCGGCCACGGGCATTCTCGTTGCCGCGTGGCTGATCATACTCGGGGTTGATTTTCCTCTGCTATGGGGGGTGGTGGCATTTCTGCTAAACTATATTCCCACCATCGGCTCGATCATCGCCTCAATACCAGCGCTTTTGCTTGCACTTGTACAGTCAGGCCCTGCGGAAATGGGTATTTGTGCTGCAGGATACCTTGTAATCAACATCACAATTTCAAACTTTATAGAGCCTCGCTTCATGGGAGACGGCGTTGGCCTTTCCGCGCTTGTGGTATTCCTTTCCATGGCATTCTGGGGCTGGGTGCTGGGTCCGGCCGGAATGCTGCTGTCAGTTCCGCTCACAATGGCCGTAAAGATAGCCGCTGGCAGCCACGAACATACACGCTGGCTTGCTATACTGCTCGGCTCCAACGCGGAGGCGCACAAGGTTCTCAAAAAGGCGCATGCAATCCGCAAGAGAGAGGAACGAAGAAAGAGGGCCGCAACAAGGGGCAAGGCAACTGGCGGCCAGCCACCCGTATCCTGAAGGCTGTTTGGCCGGCCGCGCGCTTGACATCCCTTGGCATGTGGCGTAATTCTTTCATCGTCTTCGGTTATGATATAATAAACAGGGATTCTTAAAAAATTACCTCCTGCTCTTGGTTGCACGGGTGCAGGCGAGGATAAAAAGCATTGAAAAAGGGGAAAATCAAGATGTGGAACAGAATTGAAAGCGCCTCGCGCGAAGAGATGGAGGCCTTGCAGCTGCGGAGATTGCGTGAAACCGCAACCAGGGTTTGTCACCTTGTGCCATTTTACAGGGAGAAATTCTCCAAGGCCGGAATCAAGCCGCAGGACATCAAGGATGTCAAGGACCTTGCACGGCTGCCCTTTACCACAAAACAGGACCTCAGGGACCACTATCCGTTTGGCCTTTTCACTACCCCCATGGACCAGGTGGTCAGAATCCATTCCTCTTCGGGCACAACAGGCAAACCCACTGTAGTTGGCTACACGGCCAATGACATGGAGGTATGGAAGGAGTGCATGGCCCGCACCTTCAAAATGGCCGACGTCGGCCCTGGAGACATAGTGCACAATGTTTACGGCTACGGCCTTTTCACCGGGGGGCTTGGTTTTCACTATGGCGCAGAGACAGTTGGCGCCGCGGTTGTGCCTTCAAGCGGAGGCTTCACCAAGAGACAGCTTCTTCTCATGAAGGATTTTGGCGCAACCGTGCTTGCCGGCACCCCCTCTTTCGCCCTTCACATGGCGGAAGTTGCCAGGGAGGAGGGATACGATTTCCAGAAGGATTTCAGGCTTAGGGTAGGATTTTTCGGAGCAGAGCCTGCCTCCGAGGGATTGCGGGCCGCGCTCCGGGAGATATGGGGGATAACATATATTGAAGCTTACGGGCTTTCCGAGATCATAGGGCCGGGCGTTGCCGCCAGCTGTCCGCACGGCAGGCTTCATATAATGGAAGACCACTTCATGCCTGAAATAATAGACCCTGAAACACTTGAAGTCCTGCCGTACGGGGAGGAGGGCGAGCTTGTCTTTACAACCGTTACCAAGCAGGCCCTTCCAATCATAAGGTACCGCACAAAGGATATAACCCGTCTCAACATTGAACCCTGCCAGTGCGGCCGCACACTGATCTCAATGGAATCCGTCAAGGGCCGCAGCGATGACATGCTGATAGTAAACGGCGTCAATGTCTTCCCGTCACAGGTTGAACATGTGCTTACCAAGGTGGAGGGAACCACTCCCAACTATGTGATTGTTCTGGACAAGAAGGGGGTCCTGGACAAACTCGAGGTCTGGGTGGAGGTTGATGAAAACACCTTTGCCGACGGCATAGGCAAGCTTGAGGCGCTGAAGTCGCAGCTGCACAACGAGATGCTGAACGAACTCTATATAAATGTTAAAATAAAACTGGTTGAACCCAAAACTCTTGAGCGCAGCATGGGCAAGGCAAAGAGAATAATTGACAGGCGCGAGGCAGAGGGGATGAAAAAATGACAAAAAAATATACTGTAAAACAGCTTTCCGTATTCCTTGAAAACCGCAAGGGCAGACTTCTTGAGGTTACAGAGGCCATTACAGGGGCGGAGATAAATATCAGGGCACTTGCAATGGCCGAGTCTGCCGAGTTCGGTATCCTGAGGCTCGTAGTCAACAACCCTGAAAAGGCCCGCAGCGCCCTATCGGCTGGCGGCTTTACGGTTGCCGAACAGGATGTCTTTGCAGTTGAGGTAAACGATGAGCCGGGCGGTTTCCACAAGGTAGTGAAGATACTTGCCGGTGAAGATATAAACGTGGAATATACTTATGCATTTGTGGGAGAATCGAGCAAGGCTGTTCTGATCTTCAAGGTGCCGGAAGATGAACATGTCAGGGCCATGACGGCTCTTGACAACAGCGGCTTAAAACTTGTTGAACCCATGTTCTTTTACAGTTAGGCCGCTGGCCGGTTTTTCAGATGAGAGTACAGGAACCTGCCTGACCGCGCAGCCCTCGCGTCCGGTCCTGCCAGGCTTTCAGGCATCAGGCGGCAGCATTAACCGGGGGCTTTCGGCGCTGCTCCGCCAGGCAACAGACACATGTATTGCCCTTGGGCGGGAAGCATCTCATTTTGAAGCGACTGTTATGGACCAACTTCTTCGCGAATCCGTGCAAATTCCCTTGTATCCGCTTGCAGGGTGCCGCAGATACAGGACGGAGGTAATCCTTTCATGAGGACAAAATATATCTTTGTAACCGGAGGCGTTCTCTCATCACTCGGGAAGGGACTTGCCGCCGCCTCTCTTGGAGCCCTTCTGGAGGCGCGTGGCCTTACCGTAACCATGCAGAAGCTCGATCCGTACATCAATGTTGACCCTGGAACCATGAATCCGTTTCAGCATGGAGAGGTCTTTGTAACCGATGACGGGGCCGAAACCGACCTGGACCTGGGCCACTATGAAAGATATACCCATGCCAAGCTGGGGCAGGAGCACAACTTTACCTCAGGACGTATCTATCACAGTGTAATTACAAAGGAACGC
Source organism: Deltaproteobacteria bacterium (assembly GCA_027025395.1). Classification (GTDB taxonomy): domain Bacteria; phylum Desulfobacterota; class Dissulfuribacteria; order Dissulfuribacterales; family QOAL01; genus S144-17. Next base: position 9,753 of record JALVQQ010000204.1, read on the forward strand.
CGTGGAGATTACCTTGGCGGCACTGTTCAGGTCATTCCCCACGTTACGGATGAAATAAAGCAGGCGGTGCTTAGCCTCGAAGGCCAGGCGGATATAGCCATTGTGGAAATAGGCGGGACCATAGGCGACATAGAAGGGCTGCCGTTCATTGAGGCCATTCGCCAGCTGCGCGGGCACCTTGGCAAGGAAAACTCGCTTTATATCCACTGTACCTATGTCCCCTACATAAAGGCGGCGGGAGAGCTGAAAACCAAGCCTACACAACATAGCGTCAAGGAGTTGCGCGCCATAGGCATACAGCCTGATATTCTCATCTGCCGAACCGAGATGCCGCTTTCAGCCAGCATAAAGTCCAAAATTGCCCTGTTCTGTGACGTGACGGAAGACAGGGTTATAACCGCCAGGGATGTTGACTGTATTTATGAGGTGCCTCTGCGTTTCCACGAGGAGGGACTGGACGAGTGTGTTGTTGAAAGCCTCAACATGTGGACCAGGGCCCCGGTTCTGAAGGAGTGGGAAGACCTGATTGCGCAGATCAGGGACCCTGAATACAGGGTTCGAATAGCCATGGTCGGCAAGTATGTCAACCTGCGTGAATCCTACAAGAGCCTTAACGAGGCGCTGTTTCACGGCGGTGTGGCCAACAGGGCGGAGGTGGAAATAGATTTTATCAATTCGGAAGATTGCCGCGGAGACGACCTCAGGAAGCGCCTGGACCGGGTTGACGGCATACTTGTTCCGGGCGGATTCGGCTCACGCGGCATTCCGGGAAAACTTGAAGCCATCGCATATGCCAGGGAAAACAACATTCCCTTTCTTGGCATCTGCCTGGGAATGCAGTTGGCGGTAATTGAATTCGCCCGCAATGTAGCAAACCTGCCTATGGCAGACAGCACGGAATTTTCAGACTCAACGCCAGACCCGGTAATTTTCCTCATGAAAGAGTGGTACGATTACCGGACAGGCCAGACACAGGTGCGCGACCTTGACAGTGACATGGGGGGCACCATGAGGCTTGGAGCATATCCATGCACGCTCCAGCCCGACACCAGGGCAATGCAGGCCTATGGCAAAAAGGAGATATTTGAACGTCACAGGCACAGGTACGAGTTTAACAATGCATACAGGGACGTGCTTCAAAAGGCAGGGCTCAGGCTGTCGGGCCTCAGCCCTGACGGAGAACTTGTTGAAATAGTAGAGATTGAGGACCATCCCTGGTTCCTGGGGTGCCAGTTTCACCCGGAATTCAAGTCAAGGCCGCTTGATCCTCATCCCCTGTTCGTTTCATTCCTGCAGGCCGCGCTTCAGCACAGGCTCGGGGCATCCTGAAAGTGAATGTCAGACAGACTGAAATAGCGGATTTCCGTGTCGGGCCCGGCTCCCCTCCCCTGCTGATTGCAGGCCCTTGCGTGCTGGAAGAGCAGGATACCGCAACAGAGATAGGCAGGTTCATGAAAGAGGCCGCCGGGCGCCACGGATTCAACTATGTCTTCAAGGCCTCCTTTGACAAGGCAAACCGGACATCTATTTCATCCTATCGCGGCCCGGGGCTTGAAAAGGGCCTTGAAATGCTTGAGGGCGTGCGCTCTGCCCTTGAGGTGCCTGTGGTAACCGACGTGCATGAAACCTTTCAGGTATGGGAAACGGCAGAGGTTGTTGACATGCTGCAGATTCCCGCATTTCTCTGCCGACAGACCGACCTGCTGTCCGCGGCGGCCAGGACCGGGATAGCCATAAACATAAAAAAGGGACAGTTCATGGCGCCGTGGGACATGCGGCATGCCGTGCAAAAAGTGCGTGACTCCGGAAACAATCGCATACTCCTGACTGAACGAGGTACGTGTTTTGGATACAACAACCTGGTGGTTGACATGCGTTCCATTGATGTGATGCACCAGAATGGCTGTCCTGTGATTTTTGACGCCACTCACAGCGTGCAACTGCCAGGCGGTGGTGACGGATGCTCCTCCGGCCAGAGGCAGTATGTTCCGGTTCTGGCACGGGCGGCTGTAGCCGCCGGGGCCGACGGCATATTCATGGAGGTTCACCCCGACCCTGACAACGCATTGTGCGATGGACCCAACAGCCTGGATCTTGAAAGCGCGGACAGACTGCTTTCGCAACTTGCAAGCCTGTACAGGGCAGTAAACAGCTTCGATGAAACTTGATCTCTCCCTGCTCATGGAAAAGGCATCCAGGATCAGGCTGCTGGTGCTGGATGTTGACGGCGTGCTCACGGACGGCTCCATTGTTTACGACTCATCAGGCAGCCAGGTGCAGGCATTCCACGTTCATGACGGCCTTGGCCTGAAGCTCCTGGAAAAGGCCGGCATCAACATTGCCATAATCAGCTCCCGCACCTCTGCCCCACTTGAAAAACGAGCCTGTGAACTCGGCATAAAATTCGTTGTGCAGGGCTCCCG
>JALVQQ010000205.1 GCA_027025395.1 Deltaproteobacteria bacterium
CCAATAAGCACCTCTCCGGGTACGGTTTCTATAATGCCCCGTATCTTGTCCAGAATCTTTTTTGAGCGGTCCTGTATTGTAGCCTTGCCAGGCTCAAAGGTTACCTCATCATTCATTCGGAGAATAACCCGGTCTTTCAGGGCTTCTATCTCGATTTCACCCTTTATGAGTTCGAGCTTTATGGCTGATTTTATCTTTTCAAGGACTATGTCTATGGTGAATGTCGGATTGAAATCCCTTGATACTATGTCGATTCCCTTGGGAATATCAAAAGTTATCTCGGACTTCTGGACACCAAAGGCGCGTTCGAGGGAACCCGAAACCTCCTTGAACTGCTGGGGGTCCATGGTTGAAAACGACAGAAGAAGGACAAAGAAACAGAGGAGCAGGGACATCAGGTCGCCAAAGGTGACCATCCACATTGGCGCTCCCTTTGGGCATTCGCATTTCTTTCCCATTGCCGTTGCCTTTTATTCCTCGGCGGTGCCGCGCTTGCCAGGCGGCAGATAGGTTTTAAGCAGTTCTTCGAGGACCCGTGGGTTAAGGCCCTTCTGGAGTCCGAGAACTCCTTCAAGCACCAGTCTCTTGTTGAGTTCCTCTTCCTGGCTGCGCCGTTTCAGCTTGTCTGCAATGGGCAGGGCGATGAGATTGGCCATGATGGCGCCGTAAAGCGTTGTAAGCAGGGCTACAGCCATTGCCGGGCCTATTGATGCAGGGTCTGACATGTTTCCAAGCATGTTCACAAGGCCTACAAGTGTTCCGATCATTCCAAAGGCCGGGGCCGCGTCGCCAATAGCATCAAATGTTCCCTTTCCAAGCCCGTGCCGGTCAAGGGTTAGCTCTATTTCCTTGTTCAGGACATCTTCAATGAAATCCGCCTCATGACCATCAACACAGTACATTATCGCCTTTTTCAGGAACGGGTCGTTGATGGGCTGTTTTTCAAGCTTCAGGAGCCCTTCCTTGCGGGCAATATTTGACAGCGTTATAAGCTCCTGGATTATCTCTTCCGGCGGCTGCGGCTTTGCGAAAAACGCCTTCATCATTACCTTGATGCTGTTTATCACGTCGGCGAGTGTGAAGCGTATGAGGGTAGCGGCAATGGCGCCGCCAACGACGATAAGCACCGAGGGGATGTCGACAAAGGCTCCCAGGCTGCCACCAAGCAGTATGGCGGTGGTAATCAGGACCAGGCCCATTACCAGTCCTATGACTGTTCCTAAATCCATTTATCTGTTCCTGTTGAGGGCGTTGGGTTGGTGATACAGGGCAAAACCCGGCCATGTGAGCAGGCGTGCCGCATCCGGCAAGCCTTTGCTACGGTACATATTCATAATTCATATATCGGTTTAAGCCCCGATATTGTTTAACATGGCTGACAGATTTTCCCGCTGCGCCCCGATTTTTTCAAGTGATACCCCCTTGGCCGCGCCAAGTTCCTGGGCATAAACAGAGATCATGAACTCGCGGCACATGCTCCTCAGTTCATGTATTGCGGTTTCTGTTTCTGGCCCTGGAATGTTGTCGCCTTCATAAAGTGAATCCAGCCAGGTCAGGATTTCAAAAACCGGCTCCATGGCAGCAATTTTTGCCTGCTGCCTGCCTGGGGCAGCGGCTGCCCTTTGCGCCATTGTCATTATTGCCTTCAGGTAGCATGGATAGCGTTCAAGTTCCGAAGGGCTGATGTATGCCGGAAAGTGATGTGGAAACAGGCATGAAAGGTCAGCGTCAAGACGCCTTGCAATGGAGACTGCAACCGGGCCTGCAAAACGGCCGTGGCGCAATTCGTGTATGGCCCGGCATGCAGGCATGGCGGGTTTCAGGGCTGACTCCACGAGGTCTATGATTTTCCCCGCCCTGGTTACAAGAAGAGGAGCGCTGCTCTTCAGGAAATCCTGCAATTTTTTTCTTGAAGGAACGGTTTGCCATGAGCCAGCCAGCTCCCTCTGGACCAGAAGCCACAGATTCCGGTTGAAATTTTTAACGTTCAGGGTGAAACCCAGGAGATTTGCGGTGCTTGACTGCCTTTTGCCCGCTCCGTTACCTTTCCCGGTCATGGCGGAACCATCCAGGGCCTCCTGCAACCGCAGGTTGTCACACATCTTTTTTATGTATCTGAACCGGGTGTCAAGTGCCCTTGTGACAAGCCGCGTCATTCCATGCCGGGTGAGGCGCCTTGCCTCCTGACGGCTTCCGGCCAGTACAAGGTCCACCCGCTGTCCCACGCATGCAAGGGCGGGAAAGAGCGTTATTTCCTTCAGGGATTTTGCATGTTTCCTGTCAGGCTCCATTCTTGTGTATCTTTTGGGCCTGGAGGACAGGGTCACTTTTATTATGGGCGGAACGTCAGGAAAATCTTCGGCAGTAATGTTTTTTCGTTCCCATCTTGAACGCACTTTTTCAATTTCAGGCAGGGAAAGGTCAAGGGAGGCAGGCTGCCCATTGCCAAGCAGCCCTGCTTTCAGTTCCGCAAGGCTGTCTCCGGTTTTAACGGTGCGTCCCCGTTCATCAATTATCCTGAAGTGCATTATCAGGTGGGCGGGAAGTTCAGTGGCGTCAGGCCACATGCCTTTTTCAATCTGCACGTTGCACAACTTCTCCAGGATGGCGGCCAGTTCTCCGGCCAGGTTAGTGCTGTTCCGGTCAAGCAGGGGAATTAGCCGTTTTGTGGTGGCAGGAATGGGAACAAGCCGTTTCCTGACCTGTTTTGGAAGTTTCTTTAGCATGACCTCGACTTTTTCAGGGAGAAGGCCTGGAACAAGCCAGTCGAAATCTTCCTGGCGCATGTCTTCAAGTATCCTCAGGGGAATCTCTGCCGTGACACCGTCAAACGGATCTCCGGGCTGGAACCTGTAGTAGAGGTGGATTGTGTGACCGGATACCGTCAAGGTTCCGGGATAATCGGAGATCTCTTCAGGCTCCATGCAGTGATTTTTTATGAATGTTTCATCCATGCGCAGCAGCCTGTCACTTCCTGCAATCCGTATCGCCCTGGCAAGAGACGCCTCGTCACATACTGTTTTGCCGGTTTTGTTTTCAAGCCGCGAAACAGCGGTTGTATAAAAATCAACAAGCACGGTTTCATCCACCATGATGCCACGCTGCCTGGTGCGCTGTTCCATCTCCATGAACCTGTCAAGGAGCCGGGTGTTGTGCCTGAGAAAACCGTAGTGTTTTTTCAGGTCACCTTGGGCCAGGCCATGCGCAATGAAGATGAGCCGGGCCCTCCGGGCATCGATCTTTTTAAGGCTTGTAACCCTGGAATCCGCTACCGTGAGGCCCCACAGTGTAACCCTCTCCCTTATTACCGCCTCTCCCCGTTTTCTCGACCAGTAAGGCTCTCCCCTGTGTATCTTGCAGAAGTTGCCTCCCAGCTCTTCAAGCCATTCAGGTTTGATTACAGCAGCAGTACGGGCAAACAGGCGGGAGGTGCGCACAAGTTCAACTGCCATGATGCATTCCGGCCTGGTCCTGAACAGGGACGAGCCAGGGAATATGTGGATCTCCCTGCCGCGCGCCGCAATGTACTGGCCGGTTTCATTCCTGATGGCCGCATGGCTGAGAAAACCGGCAAGCATGGAACGGTGCAGGCGGTGCCTGAGCTCTTTTGATATGTATTCCCAGGGCATGTGCAGCCTGTCCAGCGCCTGCTTCTGCCTGGCGTCTATAATGCCTCCATCTCTGAGAATAGTGGCAAACTGCTTGAATATGTCACGCCACTCCCTCATCCTGTTCCAGGACAGAAAGTGGCGGCGGCAGAATCTGCGCAGGCTGGATCTGCTGCCGCCGCTGGCCTCTATCCTGTGAAATGCCTGCCATATATTCAGCAGTGTTACAAAATCCGACTCTGCATCACGGAATATGGCGTGTGCCGCATCTGCTTCGCGGGTTTTTTCCGATGGCCGTTCCCGCGGGTCCTGGATGCTCAGTGCCGCCGCTACTGTCATGGCCTCATGCAGGCATTTTTCGCGGCGGGCCTGCAGAATGATACGTGCCAGCCTGGGATCAATGGGAAGCCGCGCCATGATTCTGCCCATGCGTGTAATCCGTCCCTGAAGATCTATTGCTCCGATCTCTCTGAGGGTGGTCATGTCCTCTTTGCCCGCTTGTCTGGAGGGAGGATGAGTAGATGGAATTTCCTCAGCGTTGTCAAGA
>JALVQQ010000206.1 GCA_027025395.1 Deltaproteobacteria bacterium
GAGAAGGGGGCTCGGGCTTCCGGGCCCTGAACCTACATATGTTTTGAGGCTCGATGTGGAGCGCAACCAGCTGGTGGTAGGGAGCAAGAAGGAGCTTTTTGCAAACTCTCTTGAAGTGCGTAATGTAAACTGGCTGGTTGATGTTCCCGGGCTTGACCAGGTTCCCGGGATTGAGTGCATGGTAAAGATACGTTACCGCCATGAGGCGGTGCGTGCCGTGGCAACTCTTTCCGGAAAACGGGTGAGGGTCGAGCTTTCAGAGCCCCAGAGGGCAGTGACACCGGGGCAGTTTGCGGTATTTTACCAGGATGAAATCGTTATGGGTGGCGGTGAGATATGCGGGTAGCTGTCTATACCCTCGGATGCAAGGTAAACCAGTTTGAATCCCAGGCTGTATCCGGCAAGTTTGAAGAGCTCGGCCACGAGGTTGTGCCCTGGCGTGGTGGCGCGGATCTGTTTGTAGTTAATACCTGTGCCGTAACCGCAAGGGCGGCTTCCCAGAGCAGGCAGATGGTCAGGCGTTTCCGGAGGGATTATCCTGATGCCAGGGTGATAGCCACTGGCTGTCATGTGCAGACCGGAGCCGGAGAGCTTATGAAGGCCGCAGGCGGCAGGCTGTGCCTTGTGGGCAATGACCAGAAACGGAGCCTGGTTGAGCTTGCCCTTGCCTCCGCCGGTTGCCTCGAGATGTATGTAGGCGATATCTTCAGGGTAAAGGAGATAGCGCCTTTCATGATTCGTGCGCCCTTTGATCGAACCCGGGCCTTTGTCAGGATACAGGACGGCTGTGACTCCTTCTGTTCGTACTGCATCGTGCCTTATGCCCGCGGAAGAAGCAGGAGCATGCCTCCGGAAATGGTTCACCGCCAGATAGCGCTTCTTGAGTTGGAAGGTATCAGGGAGGTGGTAATTACCGGCATCCATGTGGGGTTTTATGGCCAGGACCTTGCTGACAAAAGCGACCTTCTGGCGCTGCTGCGTTCTCTCTGTGGTGCTTTCCCGGCCATGCGTTTCCGCTTGAGTTCCATAGACCCTTCTGAAATCTCCGATGAAATGATTGAATGGGCGGCCTCTTGTCCCAATTTCTGCCCTCACTGGCATCTGCCCCTTCAGAGCGGGTCGGAAAAGATTCTGAAGGCAATGAACAGAAAGTACACAGGCGCGGAGTTCAGGGGCGTGGTTGACAGATTGCTCGATGCCATGCCTGATGCAGCAATAGGAATGGATGTCATGACCGGTTTCCCCGGGGAGGGGGACGACGAGTTTTTCGCCACTCTTCAGCTCCTCCAGGCGGTACCGCTGGCCTACCTTCACGTCTTTCCATACTCTCCACGGCCCCATACGGTTGCCGCCGCTCTTGACGGGCATGTGGCCAGGAAAAAAAAGATTGAACGCTCCGCCCTTTTGAGACGGCTTGGCGCCATCCGCAAACAGGAGTTTTATGAAAGAAACAGGGGCACGGTGCATCAGCTCCTGGTTGAGCGGCGGGATAAAAAGACCGGACTGTGGCAGGGGATGACAGAAAATTATATCAGCACGCTGGTTGAAGCCCGTGAGCCTGGTGAGGAAATGAAAAACAGCATGATCAGGGTAAGAATAAAAGAGGTGCGGGACAGACTCGCGGTGGCAGAGCCCGTTTGAGCAGGTCAGCCTCTCTTTTTGGCCGCATGGCCGTTGGGGCAGCAATGCCAACAGATCAAACCAGTCAATCAGAGTAGAGGAATGTAGCGGCATGACAGAAGAAGTTCTTGAAAAATCCAAGGCCCTGAAAGTTAATCTTGAGGAAACAGCAGTCGGAAGGCTCAAGTTCGAGCCCAGGTTTGATGTATTGAGAGAGGCTGTTGCGGAGTACCGCGGCATAAGCCGGCAGTTGAACCAGCTTCTTTTTGAACTTCATCATCCATACCGCAACTGGGACCTGGTAATTGGTGAACTGCGCTCTTTCGCCCTGAAAAATCTTGCCACCTACAGCCGTAATGAAAAGGGCGTTGAGTCAATAGGGGTGCTGCTTGAAACCATGCTGGAACTGGTGCGTGATGCCCCGCGTCAGCAGCAGAAGGTTGCCGCGGCGGACGCCCTGCTGGCCTATCTTGAAAAGCTGGTGAACTACTGCGATGACCAGATGCTTGAAAGGGTGCTTCCCAAAATGACAGGCGTCTTCAGAGGGATGTGTGATGTTGACCAGTCCATCATGCGCGCCCTTGCCAACAGTTTTCATCCACTGGCCAGGGTGGCCCGCAGGCTCGCCGCCAGGGTTGACGATCAGGCCTGTCCCGGGGAGATGTGGAAGCTCCTCTGCCAGGTGCTGATCAATGTCAGGAAGTCTTCCTATCTCTACTGGCTCTCGATGGAGGGGCCCCTGCAGTGGCTGCACCGTGTTGTGGAGCAGTATTCCATAATTGTATCTCCTTCGGAGCTTGGCGCCATAGAAGATGTGCTCCGCCCTGTTTCAAGGCCGGAGATAAAGAAGTGGCTTGTGAAAATCGAGGAACTTGAAAAGGGAGAGCTTGACAGGCAGACCGTGGAGACTGTTGCCGATCTCCCGGGTCATCTTGACATCGTACGCATGTACAAGGAGATTGCCGGGAAGCTGACGGGTTTTTCGTGTCCGCTTCCCTCTGAACGCATGGAGCCCGGCACCCGGGAGCAGGAGGTGGGAATACACCTGCTGTTTCTTTTTCATATGGTGGAGATGGAGGGGCTCAACAAGATTCATGAGGACATCCTGCGTCAGATCAACCGCAACCTGGTATGCCTTATCAAGACCGCCGACGTAGGGCAGCTTAAAGAGGTGCTGCCCAGGGCATTTGACCTTCTCAAACAACAGGTAGGGAATTTCCCGAGGACAGCGCTTCAGTGCATTGAGACCATCGGAACTGAAATATTCAAGCGCAACAACTTCAGGCTGGTGGAACTTTTTCTTGAGCAGGTGGTTGATTTCGGTTTCCAGCCGCCCAGGGTCCAGGGGGTTGACAGTGAATGGCACGTACTCAGCAATCCGGCACATCTGCAGAATATCCGGGTATGGATGAAACTGATCGGGCAGAAGCCCAAGTACTGCGGCACCCTGCTATCTGGCCTTATAGTGAATCTCGGCCTTGCAGGTACCTGTATCAAGGATACCGATCTGTTCCAGCGGGATGTGACCAGCCTTCTGAACTGCGAAATAGAGCCTGTTTATAACCTGGTCAAGCAGTTTGCAAGGATCCTGCCGGTCTATTTCAACGAGATAGGCGCCGAGGGCCTTTTGCGTGACGTAACCACCGAGCTTGATGAAATTTCCAGGAGAAAGGACAGGCTCATCCATTTTCTGCGCAAGCAGAGTCATGTCGAGAGCAATAATCTCATTGTTTACTTTATTGAAGCAATACTCTGTTTCTGGTTCAGCAGGGAGAAGGACTGCCTGAAACCCTATCTTGCTCCGCAGATACTGGAGGATATTCCGGTGCATGGCCAATATATTGACCATGTCAACCACCTGCTGCATCACCTTGCGAGAAGGTTGGAGCTTGAGCCATTTGCCGGCAACCTTGACAGGCTGCTCAGGATTGATGATGAAACCCTGCATTCCATCCTTGAAGAGGTCTCTGACGTGCCTCCTCATGAGCGCAGGAGGCTCGAGCTGCTGATCCAGATGTACAAGCTCGAGAACCAGAAGTACAAGCTTGGCACCCAGGAGATAGAGGCCCATCTCAGGGAGGCCAGGAAATACGGTTTTGACACCCTTGACCGGGTTATAGAGATACTTGGAAGCGACGATGCCGAAAGGAATCTGGATGTGATTCTCACCGAGCTTGAGAATCTCAAGGAGATAATACTGAGCCCGGAAAAGTTTGAGCCGCAGGAGGAGATATATCTCAAACGCCATATCGCAGCGGACATACCGTCCATGTACGGCCGCTACCATGAAAAGAAGTTCGATGCGCTGGGACTGACTTTCAGGCTCGAAAATCTGGCAAATATCTACTTTGAGCGCCTGATGCTCGAGATGGAAGTGCCCTTCATTACCCGCGCCACCTTTGTCCACATACTGAAGGCGCTGAAGCTTTTCTGGAGGGCCATCAGGCTGAATGGAGTAAACTCAAAGAAATTTTCAACCTATCTGACTCTTCTCGAGACTTCCCTGGAGGTAAGGCGTTTTTCCTTTACCCAGTATCTCGATATTGTCAAGGGACTTTCCGAGGGCGTCAAGGACATGATCTATGTCTATTACCTCAGCCCTCACCAGGATAACATAGCGCGCATCATCAGGCAGCTTGGCCCTGACCAGCTCCTTCCCAAATACAGGGTTTCGCGCCGTGCGGAAGCGGCATCCGGTGATGATTCCTTTATGATAAGCCGCATTACCGAGAGATTCATGCGGGAGCTCATAGCGTCCACTTTCGGTCTTCAGAATCTGGATAATTTCATAGGCAGGGTTTACCAGGTGCTTATGGAGCAGAAGAAGGTGCTCAGCTCCAGGGAAGTTGACATGCTCCTGAGTTATGATCCGGGCCAGGATATATGCTCCATCTATATGCCCAGTCTCAAGACCCGCAATCTCATTCAGCTGGGCAACAAGGGCTACAACCTTGTTCTGCTGGCAAGGGATGGAATAAGGGTGCCTCCCGGCGTGATAATTACAACAGAGGTCTTCCGCTACTACAGCCTGTTTCAGAAACTGCCGGGTGCTTACAGGAATTTCTGTTCCCAGCTCAGGGAGGGCATCAAGGAAATTGAGCAGAGAACCGGGGCCAGGTTTGGCGACCCTTCCAATCCTCTGCTTCTGTCCGTAAGGAGCGGGGCGGCCATCTCCATGCCCGGAATGATGTCAACCATTATTAACGTGGGCAGCAACATTGAAACCACGGAAGGCATGGCTGAAATGACTGGTAACCAGTGGTTCGCCTGGGACAATTACAGGAGGTTTGTGCAGTCCTGGTCCATGTCCTTCGGAATTTCAAGAGACGTGTTTACAGAGCTTATGCTGGCCCACAAGAAACGCTGTGGCGTGGAGAAAAAACGTGATTTTACCGGCGCCCAGATGAAAGATCTTGCCCTGCGCTACAGGAAGGCCGTTCTTGATCTTGGTGTTGATATAGAGGACGATCCCTTTGAACAGCTCATGATGTCGGTGAGGATGGTGCTCCATTCATGGGATTCGGAAAAGGCCCGAGCCTACCGCAAGATAATGGAAGTTTCAGATTACTGGGGCACTGCTGTAATAGTCCAGAGCATGAGTTACGGAAATCTGTCAAGCCAGGCCGGGACCGGCGTGGTCTTTACGGCAAATCCGCACAGAAAGCTTGACCGGGTAAGCCTTTGGGGTGACTATACCCTTGGCAATCAGGGTGAGGATATTGTAAGCGGCCTGGTTTCCACCAACCCAATATCAATCGAGCAGAAGGAGGCGATGGACCTGCCTGATGCGGTAAGCCTGGAGGAGTCGTCGCCGGAGATTTACGACGAGCTGCTTTCCCAGGCAAAGCGCATGATCTATGACAGGAAGTGGACGCCTCAGGAGATAGAGTTCACATTTGAGGGGCCGCACCGCGATGAACTGTACATACTCCAGAGCAGGGACATGACAACCAAGAAGAGGGGCTCGGTCAAGGTGTTTGTGCCTGGCCCTGATCTTGATGCGGCGTATCTTGGCCGCGGCATTGGCGTGGGAGGTGGCGCATTGTCGGGCAGGGCGGTTTTCAGCCTTGACGAGATAAAGCAGATGAGGGATAAAGAATCAGAAACCAGCCTTATTCTTATAAGGTCTGCCACGGTGCCTGATGATATCGTTGAAATTTCCGCGGCTGACGGACTGCTCACCGCAAAGGGCGGCCAGACCTCCCATGCCGCAATAGTTGCCTTCAGGCTTGACAAGGCATGTGTGGTGGGCTGTGAACAGTTGATGGTGTTTGAGCAGAAGGGCATCGCCACCATACAGGATGTAACCATCCATTCAGGGGACTGGGTAAGCATTGACGGCAGGAACGGATCTGTCTATCTGGGTAAACATCCGGTGAGGGTGGAGCAGGAAAGCTCTTTGATATAAAGGAGTAAAATTTCATATCAACAAATTGGCGCAGGTCGGCCTTGAGTTGCATTTCAGGTGCGGCAAGGCAGGTCAGGTTGCAGGCTGATTTTTACTTTTTTAACCCTGGTGTATTACGCACCGCCATCTTTAATCCAGAGGAGTTTATTGTTTATGGACAATGGAGCATCTCCCATGAAGCTTGGAATCAACGGACTTGGAAGGATAGGCAAACTCAGCTTATGGCATCATGTGGGCAGAAAGTTTTTTTCTGAAATCGTGGTTAATGTGGGTCGCGAAATCGGGCAGGGGCTTGAGGACATAGCGGCAGCCATTGACCGGGACAGCACATACGGTCGTCTTGGAGCCTATTTGTACGGGCATAAATGTCCAAGGGTCATTGAAAATCTCAATGACAGGGACGGCACAATGACCATTGACGGCGTGCCTGTAAGGATTCTCAGGGAGAGCAGGGACCCGCGAGGAATAGACTGGTCAGGCAATGATGTCAGGATCGTTGTGGACACTACCGGAGTGTTTCGTGATCCTACGGCGCCTGCCGATGCCGCCAGGGGAAGCCTCAGGGGACATCTTGAGGCAGGAGCGGACAAGGTTATACTTTCCGCCCCTTTCAAGATCGCCGACAAGGCGGCGGAGATGCCTGATGACGCTGTAACTACCGTTATGGGCATAAATGAAGACGACTACATACCGGACAGGCATGTCCTTGTTTCATCCGCAAGCTGCACCACCACGTGCCTTGCCTACATGGTCAAGCCCGTACTGGACTATTTTGGAGCCAACCGTATTCTGTCTGCTTCAATGGTAACGGTTCATGCCGCAACAGGAAGCCAGGTAGTGCTTGACCGGCTCCCAAAGGCAGGTGCCAGGGACCTTCGCAAGAACCGGAGCATATTCAATAACATAATCCTTACTACCACGGGAGCCGCAAAGGCCCTGGGGCTGGTTATTCCCGAGATGAAGGGAATAGGATTTCTTGCAGAGTCCGTAAGGGTTCCCACAAATACCGGTTCTCTCATCATACTTAACCTGACCATTCAGGATGAGAGCATGGAGAATCCGATAAACCGCGCGCTTGTGAACGACATATACAGAAAGGCCGCTGAAGGCCCCATGTCCGAACATCTCATCTACAGCGAGGAGCAGAACGTATCCGGGGACATTATCGGCATGCCGGAGGCCGCTGCGATTATTGAGGGCACGGAGACTCACACCAGGACATCAGCCATACGCGTTGATCCCACGCTGGCGTGCAAGGCGCTGGGAGAGTCCCCCGACAGCATCACCTGTTCAGAGATTAATGTCCCGGTTACTAACGTCGTGGTATATGGCTGGTATGACAACGAACTCGGAAGCTATACGGTGATGCTGGGTGACAGGCTTGTCTCCATTGCAAAGTCCATGTTTTAGTAATGTTGTATCAACGGAGTTGGCGCCTTCTGTTGCGCATGGAACCGGCTCTGTCTTAACAGTTGAAGAATTGTGCAGTTCGGAGAGCGCAGATGATAAGATTCATTGATGAACTCGACCTGAAAGCGCGCAGGGTAATCATGCGCGTTGACTTCAATGTTCCTCTTGATGCTGAGTGCCGTATTACAGACGATAACCGTATCCAGGCCGCCATGCCCACCATAAGGCATGCGCTTGAAAATGGTTCAAGGCTGCTTATCTGTTCACACCTTGGAAGGCCCAAGGGCAAGAGGGTTGAAAAGTACAGCCTTGCTCCCGTTGCCGCAAGGCTCGGTGAAATTCTTGGCTTTGAGGTGCCGCTCGCCCCTGACTGCATAGGTCCGGAAACCGCAGGGATGGCAGCCCGGGTACAGGAGGGCAGGGCGCTGATGCTTGAAAATCTCCGTTACCATGCAGGGGAAACCGCCAATGATCCGGAATTCGCTTCAGCGCTTGCCGGTCTTGCGGATGTGTATGTTAATGACGCTTTTGCTGTTTCACATAGGGCGCATGCGTCAGTTGTAGGCGTGCCTGCCGTGATGAAGGAGTGCGGCGGCGGATTCCTCATGAAATCCGAAATCACCTATTTCAACAGGGCCATGAGGGAACCGGCCAGGCCCATGATTGCAATCCTTGGCGGGGCCAAGGTTTCAAGCAAGCTTGGGGCAATCGAGAATATCCTTCCAAGGGTAGATGTTTTGATTATCGGCGGGGCAATGGCCAATACATTTCTTGTTGCCCGCGGAATTTCAGTTGGAAGGTCGCTTGTTGAATCCGAACTTGTTGACGTGGCGGCCAGGCTTATGGATGATGCTGCTGAAAGGGGGGTGAAGCTCCTTCTCCCGTCTGACGCGGTGGTGGCCGCTGAAATGACAGAGGGTGCCGCCACAGAGACAGTCGATATTCACTCTGTACCTGAAGACAGGATGATTCTTGATATTGGGCCTGCTACCGTAAAGGCGTACAGTGAAGCCCTTGAAGGCGCCGGCACCATAGTCTGGAACGGTCCAATGGGCGCTTTTGAGATCAAACCCTTCAGCAGCGGCACCATGGAGCTTGCCCATGCGGTTGGCCGGAGTTCGGCCCTCAGCATTATCGGCGGTGGAGATACTGATCTTGCAATCCACATGGCAGGGGAAAAGGACAATGTTTCCTACATGTCCACCGGAGGCGGTGCATTTCTGAGTCTCCTTGAAGGCAAGACTCTTCCCGGTTTTGAAGCCCTTGAGAAGTGCGGCGGGCGGTAATCGCGTCCATTTGCGGCAAAATGGCGGCAGGCCGGTTCCGGGCCGTCATTCTCACCGCTCTTTCATTGAAGATGTGCTGAAATTGTACGAGAAGAGGAGGCATCACCATGAGAATTCCCTTGATGGCTGCTAACTGGAAGATGCACAAGACCATTCCGGCGATAATATCTTTCCTGGACAGTTTCATTCCGCTGATGAGGGAGCTCGGCTCTGATCGTGAGGTGGTTATTGCCCCTCCGTTTATCGGCCTTGAGACGGTGTGCAGGGCATTGCGCGGCAGAAAAGGCATGGGGGTAGCGGCCCAGAATATGCATTTTGAGGAGCAGGGTGCGTTTACAGGCGAAATTTCGCCCCTGATGCTGTCGGATCTGGGGGTCGGTCATGTAATTCTGGGCCATTCGGAACGGCGCCACGTCTTTGGAGAAACCGATGGGTTTATAGCCAAAAAAGTAGTGTCCGCGCTGGAGCACGATTTGAAGCCGATCCTGTGCATTGGCGAAAAACTTGAGCAGCGCGAGGCAGGTGAAACCAATGCAGTGCTGGAAGCGCAGTTGAGAAAGGGGCTTTCAGGCGTTACCGCTGAACAGGCGCAGGATGTAGTCATAGCGTATGAGCCGGTATGGGCAATCGGAACCGGTAAAACCGCCACTCCCGAACAGGCCCAGGAGGCGCATATCTTTGCAAGAAAATGGATGGCAGAACATTTCAATTCAGGTATTGCGGACCAAATCCGAATATTGTATGGTGGCTCCGTCAAACCGGCCAATGCGGCGGAGCTTATGGCCCTGCCCGATGTTGACGGCGCGCTCGTGGGTGGAGCGGCGCTTGATGCGGAAAGCTTTGCTGAAATAGCCCTTTGCCCGTTGACGCCCCGTGCATGAAGCAGGGCGGGAAAAATAAAAAGTCAGAGAAAATTAAATGTACACACTGGTTGTTACCATACATATAATAGTTTGCATTATTCTGGTGCTGACTGTTTTGCTGCAGCAGGGTAAGGGAGCAGAGGTTGGTGCGGTTTTCGGGTCCAGCGAGGCCATGTTTGGCAGTGCCGGTCCGGCGTCGGCACTTAACAAGCTTACCACCGTGGTTGCAATTATCTTTATGATAACCTCGCTGGGGCTGACCTATCTTGCGGCTCATCGCACCGGCAGTTCCGTCATGGAGAGTGTGAAGGTCCAGGCGCCCGCAACGCTGCCTGCGGAAGAGGCACCGGCGGAAGTGCCTCCCTTGCAGCATCCAGGGGCTGAAAAGGCGGAACCTGCTGCAAAAGATGTTCAGCAGCCAGCTGCCGGCAGCAGCGGGGCCGAAAAAGCAGAACCACAGCAAACATCAGTTCCTGCAAAAAAATAAAAACAGGCCGAGGTGGTGGAATTGGTAGACACGCTATCTTGAGGGGGTAGTGGGCAACCGCCCGTGGGGGTTCGAATCCCCCCCTCGGCACCAGTCGGAAATAATGCCCGTAATCTTCGTAGGTTACGGGCTTTTTTAGTATCTGCTTTACAGGAAGAAGAGTTCCTCATAGTGTGAACTCTTTACTCTTCGAAAGGTCAGGAGGGTTTTGGGGTGAGACAGTATTCCATAGATGAACTTGGTCCGGCCAAGGTAAGGGAAGTCAGGGAGTATCTGGATTCCCATTGTGAAAAGTCTGGTCTTGAGAATATATATTGGTTGCGCATCCCTGACGACATGCTCTCTCCCGACCAGTATTCCCACAAGCAATGTCAGCCCCATTGTGCTGGCATTGAGGTAGGAGAAAGACAAGTGGTGTTTGAAATGCTGGTCAGGAGCCGTAACAGCCTGAAGTGCAGTTGCATATCCTATGCGACTGCCCAGCAGAGACAGTTTATCCTTGCGTTTGCTGACAGGATGTGCCAGGAGTTGGGATTATGATTCAGGTTAATCTGGACTGCGAGGGACCGCTCACACAGAATGACAATGCGTATGAACTGTGTGAAAAGTTTATTCCTCGGGGCGGAATTTTTTTTGCCAATGTCAGCAGGTACGATGATTATCTGGCGGATGTCGTCAGGAGACCTGGCTACAAGGCCGGGGATACCCTGAAGCTTGTACTTCCATTCCTTAAGGCAAGCGGTGTTACATCAGCGGCAATGAGGGAGTTTTCCGCTGCCACTCTAAGGCTGCTTCCCGGCACAAGGCAGATGCTTCCCCGGATGGCGGCCCGGTTTCCGGTCTTTATCATAAGCACCAGTTACCGCCCCTACCTAGATGCACTTTGTGATGTTACGGGGTTCCCGCCGGATAATATCTACTGCACCGAGTGTGATATTGATGCGTACACCATTCCAGATTCGGAAAGAAAGCTGCTAATGGAACTGGCTGGTGAAATTGCCGCACAGCCCATGATGTCCTGGCCCCATGATGCCGCGGGAGTCGAAGACCTTGACCGTGAGACAGCCTGCGTCCTTGAACGCCTTGAAGAGATATTCTGGCGTATTATTCCAGGCATGAAGGCTGGCAGGATGCTTGACGAGATAAATCCGGTAGGCGGAACGGAAAAGGCAGTGGCAGTGAGTGAAAGCCTTGAGCGTACCGGCCTTCGGCCTTCGGATGTCTTTTATGCGGGAGATAGCATAACAGATGTGCAGGCCCTTGAACTTGTAAGGGAGGGAGGGGGAGCCGCGCTCTCATTCAATGGCAACTCCTATGCGGTCCGTTCGGCCTCCTGGGCCTGTCTTTCTCCTGCAACGGCGGTTATCGGGGCGTTGGCGGAGGCAATGGGGAATTCAGGCGTTGCATCACTTGCAACAATGAGTTTTGACAGCAGCGGCATGGCGGATGCGGATGCCGTGTGTGACTTTCTGAGGAGAAACGGGGTGGAAGACGATATGTTCGAACTGCTGGCACAGGGGCGGCATGAGGAAGAACCAAGAATTTATGATCTTGGTTTGGCGGATATCCCGGCGGTAATTACAGAAAGTGAGGCATTCAGAAAGGGTGTTCGTGGTATTTCAGTGGGAAATCTTGGTTGAGGTCGGCAAGGGGCTGGTAAATTGCCCTTAACCGGGCCGGGGCATCGTCTGAGCTGGGCTGGAAATACCGCTGAAAACCCATGGATTTGGTGCAAAGTGAGGTCTTTTCAAAAAAACTTGATTGAGTATGTATGGTCTTGCTACAATGAAACAGTTATACAGTGATGTGCGGCATCTGTTTCTTTAATGCCAACGCCTTGGCGATTTCTTTTATGTTGATATGATGTTTGAGTATCAGGAGCTGCATAATGGCCAAAATATTAACTATTCACGGCAGGAGCCGAACCGGACTCGGGCGGGCGAGGAAGCTGGAACACATAAAGGATGAGCTGGCAAGATACCACGGCATTGATCTTGATGAACTTATGGCCTCCGGCCCGGCCAGCGGCCTTACAATCGACCAGTTTGAAGAGCTGTCAGAGAGCATCCTGCACGCAATAGATGATTTCTGCGAGAATCATCCACGGGTGACGGTGCATGATGTGCTTTACACGCTTGAAAATGTGAAGGATATCATAAAAGACAACCCGGTTGATGGTGAGTAGTTGCCCACACGGATTTATGCTTCATGGACAGGCGCGGATCTGGCAAGTCATGTCCCGTTTTTCATTATCTCTCAATGGTCCTGTACAACCTCACTAATCTATTTTTTTGATTTCAATCTGTTGAGCCTCTTCGTGCCTGAGGCTTACATGATATCCTTTTAATTCATATTCTACAGGGTCTTTAAGTGGCGCGTATTTAATGACTTTGACCGTGGCCCCTGTTATAAATCCCATTTCAAGCAGCCGTTTTTTGAATGGGCCCTTGGCATTCACCTTTATTACTTTGCCCTGTTCGCCCTTGTGCAGCTCATCAAGATTCATGATTTTCTTAATAATTATATCCTGTTGAAAGTTATGAACAGACCCTTTGCCTGCCCTTGAAGTATTGGTATGCCTTCCGGCATACCGGATACTCTTCGTAACCGTAACACCTGCCAGCAGGATGTGCAATCATAAGGAAGTCAAGCCGGATACTGGCATTACGCCCATGCCGTCTTTCAAAAAAAAAGATTTGCTGTTATCCTTGGGAAGAAACATGGGAAAAGGTTCCCTTGTCAAAAACATATATATATTCCAGGCAATTAATCTCAATGTTTCTGGGATCATAAGGAAAGTGCAAGGAGTGAGATTCTTATGGCAAAGGTAGCAGTCGGTGGTTCAAGAAGTTTTGATTCCTACGAGCTTGTCAGGGACGTTCTTGACATGCTTCTTGTAAGCGATGACATATTGTATTCGGGAAATGCTCCTGGCGCTGACAGGCTCGGGGAGCGTTATGCAGAAGAAAACGAGATGGAATGGAAAATCATTCCCTCTGAATGGGAAAAGCATGGCCTGAAGGCAACCATGATGAGAAATGAAGTGCTGTTAAGGGCCTCGGATTGCGCCATAATATTCTGGGATCGAAAGTCTGAAGGTTCAAAACATATGATAGATATAGCCCTGAGGGCAAAAAAACTACTGGCCGTGGTTTATCCCGATGGCAACCTGAAACTCCATCTGAATCCCAGAAAATTGGCATGAAGTCCGTCGGCCCCTTTTTTTATGGTTCCTTTTTGTTATTGGTCCGGCTCGTATGAACCCGGATTGTACAGCCGTCCTTCTATTCCATGGATGCCGAGGGGAGGGACTATGGCAGACAGAGGCGATGTCAGGATGATGTATATGCTCCTGACTCGTCGGCGCCCTTCAGTTTAATCATGAGAATTTGATCATGAGAATTTGAGCGTATTTTTTTGTTAAGCAAAAAAGGCAGGTTGTGGTTTCAACCTGCCCCGGTGGCGCGCGGCGCGCACTGTCTTCAAAGCTTACTATTTGATTTATCTTAAAGATATCAGAACTTGAACTCCTGCAGGAGCCTGTCGAGTTTCAGGTAAAGTTCCTTGAGTTCTTCGGCAGACTGTTTTACACGCTGGGCACCTGCATCAGAATCGTTGCTTGCCTCGGTAATCTGACCGATCATCCGCTCCATCTGCTCCACGGTTTCACCTGTTGACTGCGCACTGGAACTCAGTTCATTCGTGGTTGCGGTCTGTTCTTCAACCGCTACCGCAATGGTATCCGACATTTCGGAGATCTGCCGTATCACCTCGACAATTTCGTTAATTGCCGTTATTGCGCCATCAACTCCACCCTTGAGTCCCTGGACACTTTCGTTGATGCCCGTCACGGAATCTCCGGTCTGCTTTGCAAGCTCCTTGATTTCATTTGCAACCACGGCAAAGCCCTTGCCTGCTTCGCCAGCCCTGGCTGCCTCAATGGTCGCATTAAGGGCAAGCAGGTTGGTCTGTTCTGCAATGGAGCCTATAAGCTGGCTGATTTCGCCGATCTTGTCCGAGGCATCACTCAGTTCTCCTATAACCGAGGATGCTGTCTCCGCCTTTTCGCTGGCCTCCAGTGCCACATTCCTTGACATGCTGGTATTCTGGGCTATCTCGGCTACAGTGGCGTTCATCTCTTCCATTGCGTGGATTACGCCGCTGACCATGTCGCTGGTGCTGGCGACAGATGCGGCGACCTCGTGTGCAAGGCTGCTGGTGGAAGATGCGGCTTCGCTCATGTTTTTGGCCTCATCCAGCACATGATCCGCCTCCCGGCCAACGTGTCTGGCATTGTTGCTGACCTTTGCCACCAGTTCACGAATCCTTGCGATGAATGCATTGATGAGCGTGGAAACTTCATCGACTTCGGTGGTGATGGCACCTTGGTAAACCTTGCATTCACTGCAACTGCTATATGTTCCATCAAGTATCCTGGGACAGTGAACCTCGGTGGCATAACTTCCAGATTCGTGCCAGCAGTGGGCTTCCTTGCCATAAGAGGGACAGTCCGGCTTGTCGCAGTTCATCTCCATTGAGCAGTTTGCGGCAGTTACCTCTATCTGCTTCCTGAGATCTGCTTCCCCGGTGGCAAGATCCTTCATCCGGCTGGAAAGCTCCCGTATGGGGTTTATGGCAGTGCTGTTGAGTATGAAGACAAGTACAGGTATTGCCAGGGCTATAAGCACGGCAACGATTGACAGTATCTGTATCATGCTGCGGTTTTTGGCAAGAATTACGGCGGAAATGTCGCGTTTTACCAGTATGGCGCCAAGAACCGGATTGGATGAACCGTGACAGTGAAAACATGCGTGTTGATTTTTAAGTACGTGAAGCCCGTAGAGGGTGCCGGTGTCACCAGCCTTTACTACCTGTATCACAGGTTCTTCAGATGCCCGGGAAACGGCTTCGGTTCCCCTCCGGGCCACACTTTCAGGGATTTTTTGCCACAGGTTTGTACCTTCTTCATGCTGATCCGGGGCATAGGTGATTTCTCCCTTGCTGGTAACGATATAGACCTGGATGTCATTTTTCATGTCTCTGACGATGCGCCTTACTCCCGCGTCGTCTCCAACGGTCATGGGGAACAGTATTGCCTCGTGCACGGCGTCAAGGGCCATTTGGGCCTGGTTAAGTTCATTTTCCCTGCTGATCTTTTCAACCGAGTCATAGTGCAGGAACAGCATGGTGGCCGTGCCAGCAAGAAAGAAGAATATTACAGGGCCAAGGATACGAATTTTGATGCCCCTGATGGCGAACAGCCTTGATACCAGTTTCATGAGTATTACCTCCCTTAATGAGCACCGCCGTGGAGCAGGGGCTTGAAGTTGAAGGCCTTTACGCGGTCTTTTGAGTGGCACTTGCTGCACTGCCTTGCGGAAAGGCGGTCGGCGCCTAATATGTCAGCGGGGTCTCCGGATTCCACGTGTTTTTCTCCGGGGCCGTGGCAGACCTCGCATCCGGCATGGGCCATGTCCGGCGTGGTGTTTTCGTCAATAAAGCCGCCGGGTTTCCCATAGCCTGTGGTATGGCAGTGATAGCATGTTTTAACCTCCTTGCCGGAGAGATGGTCTCTCATTTTTTTTATGGCGTTGAATGAGTGGGCCTTTTTTGCATATTTTTTGAAATTTTTGTAGGGCTCTTCATGACACTCCCTGCATGCCTCGGTTCCGACATACCTGTTTTCAGCAAGCGCTGCTGAAGTTGAAAAAAGCAGCAGGAGTGCCAGTATGACAGTTGTCAGGCAGTAATGTTTAATATAAAAATATATGTCTGAAAAATTTTTGAACATAAACTTCCCCTCTGCTTGTATCATTTTGACTTGCCTGGCAAAAGGAACTGCCGGCATGATTCTTTGTAAAGGCTATCCCGAGGTTGTAAGCAGCAAGAATGCCGGGTTACGTCTCATGTGCCCTGCACGTCTCATCTTCGGCAAATTCGCAGGCTGCATAATCCTTGAGACAGCCGGTATGCTCCCTGAATGTCTATTTTATCGGCATGTCTTGAGCAAATATTAAGCAAATGTAGAATAAGGCCTGGAGTTTTTGGGCGAGGTTCCAGGCGGGAGACAGGAGGAGACTGCATGCCGGAGCAGGGCAAAAGCGCATGGGATCAGCGGGATGAAGCCACCTTTCCGGCGCGGCCGGGGAGTGTGATGGCGGCAAACCGCCTTGTGGGTACAGGCCGTGCCTGGCTCGTTAGCCTGTCTGCCATTTCGCCAAGGGTGATGGCGCTGCCATGCCTTTTCAGGAGTTCAGGTATGAGCCTTTTGAAAAAGGCGGCATAGGGACCGCCTTCCACCTCCGCGTGCACCGCAAGCACTGGATATTTTTCCGAAGCAAGCGCATTGCAGAGTACCCTGGCCATTTCCGGTTCGCTTTTGCAGCCCGAAGCCAGCAGCTCCTCGATGCATGGTCCGGTGGTTGGAATCTGCAGCAGCGGCAGGGTTCTGCCCTTGATTTCAAGGTAGCACGGCGGGCCCTGACGCAGGTCACTTGCCCACCTGAGGCCAAGGCCAGCCTCAACCTCAAGACTCTGTTCGGTCGCCTGCCAGCCCGGCGCGGCGACTGCATGGGGCCTGGAACCCAGGATTTTTTCATGCGCCCTGAATGCCGCGTCAAATTCGGCACGGATCTCAGCCCTGGACATCTCATGCAGATGATCCTGCCATTTCCTGTGGTCCCAGGCATGAACAGCGATCTCATGACCTGCCGTGGCAATATTCCTTACAAGGTCAGGAAAGGCTGTGGCGATTGGCCGGGCCGGAAGGAGTGTTCCTGAAAGAATCGTTCGCCACCCATAAAGGGAAGGGGCGCTGGTGTTCAGCATCTTTTTGAGAAATGCCGTGTCCCTGAATAGCCTGAAGATCGCCCTGCCTGCGTTGTCAGGGCCGTAGGAGAGACAGAAAGTAGCCTTTATCCCAAATGCTTCAAGTGTTTCAAGCAGAACAGGAACACCATCCCGCATTCCGTCATGGGTGTCCACATCAATTTTGAATGCAACCGCGTGTCTTTTGCTCATGCAAGCCAGTTAATTATTTCTGCCTGAATCTCACAAGAAGTTTTTCAAGGGCGGCGACAACATCCGCCTGGTCGCTGTGGGTGAGAAGAGGATAGAGTGGAAGGGAGAAGAGACGGTCACTGTTCCATTCGGCCGCAGGCAACATTCCCAGGTCAAATCCGTATTTGTCCCTGTAGAATTTCTGGGTGTGCACTGCCGGAAAGTGGAGTCCGACTCCAATGTTTTCGGCCTGAAGCGCGGCTATGAAAGTGTCCCTGTTTACCTGGAGACTGTCTATGTCGAGCCGTACAATATAAAGATGCCAGGCGTGTTCATGCGGCCATGCCGGGGGAGAAAGGGGGATTATTTCAGGGAGTCCTTCAAGGAGCCTGTTGTAGTTTTCGGCAAGTTCCCTGCGAATCCTGTTGAATCTGTCCAGGCGTGCAAGCTGGTGGATGCCAATGGCCGCCTGGATGTCAAGCATGTTGTACTTGTAGCCTGGCTCTTCAACCTCATACTGCGGAATGCCTCCCTGGGCGTAGCGTTTCCACGCATCCCTGGATATGCCGTGAAATCTCAACCGGCGCATGCGTTTGGCCCACTCCACGTTACGGGTAAGTATTACCCCGCCCTCTCCGGTGGTGATGTTTTTGATTGGATGGAAGCTGAAGACTGCAGCTTCTGAACCAGAGCCCACAAGGCGTCCCTTGTAGGAGGCGCCAGCGGCATGGGCCGCGTCTTCAATGAGGTGAATGTCATGGTTTTTACAGAGTGCTTCAAGAGGGTCAAGGTCTGCTGGAGCCCCGGCGAAATGCACCGGAATAATGGCGCGGGTTCGGGATGTTATTTTTCTGGAGACCTGTTCCGCATCGATCTGCAGGGTGTCCTTTTCAACGTCTGCAAAAACAGGAACAGCGCCTGCGTGAACGATGTTGTTCACTGTTGAGGGCCAGGTGATTGGGGTGGTAATGATTTCGTCGCCGGGCCGCAGGTCAAGGCACTCAAGAGCCAGGTGTAGCCCGGCAGTAGCAGAGTTTACTGTAATGGCCTCGGCGCCGCCGGCCCAATCTGATAATGCCTCTTCAAATCTTGCAACCTTGGGGCCGGTTGTTATCCAGCCGGAGCGAAGGCTGTCAACTACCTCATCAATCTCCCTGTCGCTTATGGTGGGCCGTGAAAATGGAAGGAATTCACTTCTGACAGGGGCATTGTTCATCATGCGGCACTCCTGGTTATCAGATAGACTCCGATACAGATTACGATTATTCCAACCCAGCGTATCGGGGTGAGGGCTTCATCAAAAAGGTATCTGCCCGCAACCGCTGTAACGATGTAACCGACACTCAAAATGGGATAGGCAAAGCTTACCTCCACTCGGGAAAGCACCATCAACCAGACGACAACACTGACAACATAGCACGCCAGGCCCGCGATTACAAACGGGTTGAGCGCCACCCTGCAGGTGACCGGAATGATATTTTCCATTGAAAATTGAAAGTACCCTATCTGTATCATGCCCTTTTTGAGGGCAAGCTGGGCTGCCGCATTTAAAAGCACACCGGCAAGTATAAGTGGAATATATCGGTTCATGAGGTTTTCTCCGGTCAATCAAGGATATGGCCCGATACCGGCTGATTTTGCGCCGCAGTCAGGCGGCACGAAGGCCTCTGTCTATAAAGCAAGCATTGCAACCGCGCCCCCGGCCAGCACAACCCACAGAATATCAATATGCCTCCGCAATGCGATAAGTGAGGCGCCGCATAAAAAGAACGCCGCAGGCGTCCATTGAACAGACAGGCAGAATCGTATTGTCACTGCGGCAAGCAGGCCGGTGAACGAGCACATTATTCCCCGCATGACCATTTTGAACAGCCTGTTTTCCCTGATGCAATCAAACCAGGGGGTGACAAGCAGCAGCACCACAAATGAGGGGGTAAATATGCAGATTGACGCGACCAGGGCGCCGGCTATTCCGTAGAGAAGGTATCCGACAAAGGTGGCGGTAATTACTATGGGGCCAGGTGTAACCTGTCCAAGCGCTATTCCGTCCATGAGTGTTTTTTCATCAAGCAGATGCCTGGCCTGAACTGTTTCATGAAGCATCATGGGCAGTGACGCATATCCGCCGCCGTAGGCGAAGAAATCGATTTTGAGCATCATGAAACCAAGTTGGAAAAGTGGCCGATGGAAAAAAAAGAGTGCGGCAAGCAGCAGCGCCACTGTTAATGAAACAATTATTCCAAACCTCATGGTGGAACGCATGAAGTCAGAGTGGCTGTCTGGCCTGCAATGTATCCCGCTGCTGTTTGCGCCTGAATCACCGATAACGTTTCTGTAAAGCACCGGGGCAACAGCGGCGGACACGACGATCACAGTGACCGGACTGCCGTTCAGCACGATAAAGGCGGCTCCGGCCAGAGTGAGCAGGACATCGTGCCATGATGCCAGGGTCTTTTTGCCAAAGTTCCATGCCGCATTTGCAACAATGGCGATTACTATGACCTGGAGCCCTGCAAAGAGCGAAATTATATGGGGCAGCTCTCTTCCCTTGGCATAGAGCACGGAAAGAGCAAGCATGAGTATCATGGCAGGCAGGGAGAAGCCAATATATGCGCCAAGGGAGCCGGCGGGGCCTGCTGCCCGCAGACCGGCATAGGCTGCGGCCTGCATGGCCGTGGCGCCCGGGATGGTCTGAACAAGGGCCACTCCTGCCCTGAAATCACGGTCGCTGACCCATTGGTGTTTTTTGACAGCAAGGTCCCGGATATAGGCAACCATGGCCGGGCCCCCAAATGCGGTAAGGCCCAGCCTTAAAAATGCAAGAAAAAGTTCGGCAACCGAAGGTGTCCTGTTTTGCGCGGATTCCTCGTGCTGGTTCATGTTTTCATCCTGTGACATGATTTGATCCCGGATATGCGGTTATTCCTCTGAGAAGAGTCCGCCGCCGCACTCTTCAGACCATATTTTGCGTATCTCTTCCACCATGGCCAGGTCTTCCTCCACGGCCCTTCCCCTTACCGTCAGGTAGCCGCCTATCAGCATTGCATCAGCCCCGGCGTTAAATGCCATGCCCTGGAAATCCTTCAGTATGCTGTCCCTCCCGCCTGCAAGCCTTATGGGTATTGAGGGCATGAGAATCCTGAATATGGCAATGGTGCGGAGAATCTCCGGGATGGAAATACGTGGGGGGCCTTCAAGTGGCGTCCCCTTTATTGGAACCAGTATATTTACAGGAACGGAGTCAACGGCGAGTTCGGCAAGGGTTCTCCCCAATGAAAGCCTCTGCTCCCTGCTCTCTCCAAGGCCGATAAGACCGCCTGCGCATACCTCAAGCCCTGCTTTCCTTGCAGCCCTTATTGTATTTACCCGCTGGTCGAAGGTATGGGTGGTACAGATAGAAGGGAAAAAATCCCTGCTGGTTTCAAGATTGTGGTGGTACCTGGAAAGTCCGGCCTGTTTCAGGATTTCAAGGTGTTCGCATCTTGCGATTCCCAGGGAGGCGCAGACACTTATGCCGGTCTGCTCCCTTATGGCGGCTATGCGCTCTGCAATCTCTTCCGCCTGTCTCATGCTTTCGATCCCCCGGCCGCTGGTAACCAGACTGAAACGGGTAGCTCCTGTCTTTTGGGCATTGGATGCCTCCCTGACCAGTTGGTCAACAGGTTTAAGCCCGTATTCAGGTGATCTTGAGGCATGGCGGGCAGACTGCGCGCAGAAGGCACAGTCTTCAGTGCATTTGCCTGATCTGGCATTTGTTATGGTGCACAGCGAAAAACTGGTATTCCTGTTTACAAGCTTTATCCTCCGTGCAATGCCCATGATATCCGCCAGGGGCATCAGGGCAAGGCTTTCAATTTCATGCTTTGAAAAGGTTGGCATGTTATGCCTGCCCTTCCATGCTGGCAAGCACTTCTGAAAGGCTTTGCCTGGTTCTTTCCAGTATATCATCAATCTGTTCCGTGGTTGTGCACAGCGGAGGGAACAGATATATAACGTCACCAAGCGGGCGCAGGATAACGCCTTTGTCAAGTCCTGCCAGGTAAACCTGCCAGCCGACTCTTCTCGCTGCGGGAAACGGCTCCCTGCTCTCCTTGTCAGCAACAATTTCAAAGGCGGCGGCCATGCCCGTACCCCTTGTGTCGCCAATGTGCGGAAGGCTTGCCATGCGTTCCTTGCCCTGCTGGAGACAGAGGATTTTTTCCCTGAGATTCCCGATTACATTTTCCCGCCTGAATACCTCGGCCGAACCCAGCGCGGCGGCGCACCCCAGGGGATTTGCAGTAAAGGTATGACCGTGGAAAAATGTCTTTCCCTCTGAATAGTCAGCATAAAATGCCCTGTAGATTTCATCGGTTGTGAGTGTTGCGGCAAGGGGGAGGTAGCCGCCGGTAAGTCCCTTGGAAAGGCAGAGAAAATCCGGAGACACTGCAGCCTGTTCAAGAGCGAACATGGTGCCGGTCCTTCCAAAGCCAGTGGCAACTTCATCGAATATCAGATGAACTCCGTGACTGCGGCAGAGTGACACCGCCTCCGAAAGGTATTGCCGGGGATAGACAATAATGCCCCCTGCACCCATCATGAGAGGCTCGAGTATAAAGGCCGCAATGGTGCTTCCTCTTTCCTCCAGCAGTTTTCTCAGCGGCTCAAGACATTCAAGAGAGCAGTTAAGGGAGGAAAAGGGGCCTTCATCCGGGGTGTTCCATGATGATTTTTCAGGCTCTGGGCACCCGGCAGGGCATCTGTAGCAGTAGGGGGCTGGAATGCGGTAGGAATCAAAGGTAAGTGGCCTGAACGGCCCTTCAAAGGCCGGGACGCCGCCAAGGCTGATTGTGCCGATTGTGTCTCCGTGATATCCGCGTTCAAGGGATATGAATTTTTCCCTTCGGGGCTGGTTGTTAATCTTCCAGTACTGGAAGGACATCTTCAGGGCAACTTCGTTGGCAGTGGAGCCGTTATCGGAAAAGAATACCTTGGAAAGGGAAGGGGGGGTTATGGATACGAGGTATTCCGCAAGTTCCACCGCGGTTTCATGAGAGGTTGCCGCAAAGTGAACCTGTTCCAGGCGGTCAAGCTGATTCTTGACGCGCTGTTTTATAATGGGATGATTGTGGCCGTGCATTACACACCACCATGAGGATATGGTGTCGTAATATCTTCTGCCCTTGGTGTCATAGAGGAAGACCCCGTCTGCCCTGTCCACCATGAGCAGGTCTGTGCTTTCGAAATCCTTCATCTGGGTGTAGGGATGCCAGATGAACCTACGGTCTTTTTCTTGAAGGTTTGCGCTCATTTCCTGTTGTTTTTTTCTGTATTGCTCCCTGCCAGCGAATTGTTCAGGTAATGCGCCGGGGCAAATAAAAGGCGGGAGACAACTTCCCAATGTCTCCCGCCTGTAGCTTGCATCTTGCAGGTGTGTGCCTGCATTGACAAAGGATATTGTTTAATACGGCTGCATTACCCATACACCGCTGGGACAGATGTCGGCGCAGAAGCCGCACGCAATGCACTTGTCATCGTCAGAAGTGTAGGCAAAGCTGCCTGTTTCTTCAAGTTTGATCCGGCTTATGGCCCCTGTGGGACATATTGTTTCACACAGGTGACAGTCACGGCACGCGCCACAGCTCATGCAGCGTCTGGCCTGGTCCTCGTCATTGTCACACCTGCAGTTGTCAGGGATAAAGAGCCTGTGAGTCAGCTGCTTGCGGTCTATTGCCTCTTTTTCAAAAGGATGAAATTTTTCGCCCTTTATGCTGCACATAATGGCATGCGCGGCTGTTTTGCCGCGCCCCAGTGCGTTGGTCGCAAGGCCCGGTTTTTCCACATCGCCGATGGCAAGCACCTTGGGATCAGATGTCCACCCGGCCTCGTCTGTCTTTATCCATGCGCCGTCTCCAACCCTTTCTACCTCAACTGTCTCAGGCAGGAAGTCCAGGGCGGGGACATCACCAATGGCCATAATCACGGTCTGGGCAGGATAGAGCTTGTCTGCCGCGTCAACAAGGCCTTCATCCGTGACTTTCCTTGGCTGAACCGGCCAGACGAACCTTGCTCCAAGCGCTTCGGCGGCCTCTTTCTTTTTGCCCACAGCCGCGGGCTTCCTGGTATCAACAAGAGTAACCTCATTGGCTCCGAGCCTGAACGCCTCGCAAGCAACGTGACAGGCCATGTTGCCGGCCCCGATAATGACAACCTGCTTGCCAATTTCGGGGGGATTGTCGCTCTTGGCCGCTTTCAGAAAGTCAAGGGTCCGGATTACCCGTTCATGGCCGGGGAAGGAGATCTTTTTGGGTTCGTGTGCTCCCACTGCAACCACAACGTAATCATGCTCATCCTGAAGTTCACTGAATTTCTGCCTGGTTATCAGGGTGTTGAAATGGACATGGATGTTTCCTGTATGAAGGAACCGGTCAATTTCAGCCTCCCATACGGCAAGCGGCAGCCTTTCCCTCGGAATGATCTGTGCGAGCTTCCCGCCAAGCTTGTCATCCTTTTCAAAAATATGGGCCTCAACACCTTCCCTGGCAAGCTGCCAGGCCGCATTCATGCCAGCCGGGCCTCCCCCTATGACGGCTACCTTCCTGCCTATCGGTTCAGGAACCTTTGGCGGCGGGACATCCTTGCTGTGCTGTCCCAGAAGCGATATGTCAATGTTGTCGTCCGTAACGTCGCTGGAGCAGTTCTGCATGCAGAGGTTGGGGCAGATCTGCCCGCATACCGAGGCTGGAAGCGGGGTGTACTCCAGGATCATTTCATAGGCTTCCCTGGTTTTGCCGTCCCTGAGCAGTCTAAGCCGTTCCACAGTGGGGATATGGACCGGGCAGTGGTATTCACAGGACGCCGCATTTTCCTTGTTGGCCCAGAATGGACGCCGCCTGCGCAGTTCGCCGGTTTCAATGAGGCCGATGGGAGAACGGTCCAGCCCGGGAGCCAGGTCGCGGAGCGGATCACCGCCAAACTCCTTGTCCCAGACCCGCCTCCGGAATTCATCCATGGGCATGTCTCCGGAGAATAGCAGCGCCACCTCCCTCGGGGGAATTGCGACAAGCATCTTCCACTGACTGCGGTCCGAAAGTTCTTCAAGCAGATCCATGCGGTTGATATTTTCCAGGTATGCAGGAAGCCTTTCAACAAGCCACTGCCACTGTTCATCGTCCGGGAGTACTGCCCTGACATTGGTGCGGGAGTAGGTCTGGTCGGTCTTTCCGCGATAGTAGATCCAACCGCCCACCATTCCCACACAGGGTCTGTAACCCAGTACACTGTTTGGTGTCTTGGGCTCCACGCCGCATATTACAGCAATGCCTCCGCAGTTGAATTCGGCAAAGGCGTCGCCAACAGACCCCAGCACCCAGAGCTCGGGACGTTCATAATCGGGGTTCCATTTTGTCATGGTAAGGCCCCTGGCGCCAATGGAGCCGCCTATCATGACCTTGCCCTGGGCCATTGCATTACATACGCCGTTTGTTGCGTCTCCCAGTACCGTAATCTCAGCGCCGATATTGAGATAGCCAACATCATCGGATGCGGAACCGTGGCATATAATCCTGGTGCCAGGCGTTCCCATGCATCCCAGGCGCTGTCCGCATGGGCCTTTTACATGCACTTCATGGTCGCCGCCCTGCAGGCGGCCTCCCACGTTGTGCTGTCCATACGTTTCAAGTATCAGTTTGTCGGATTTTGCAGCCGCCTCCTGCACCAGAGCCTCAAAATCCTTTGAGCTGATGCGCCGGCCCTGGCTGTCAATACCCTTTACGATTACTTCATTCACTTTATTTGTCTCCGGTCTCTTTCAGGTATTAACAGATATATTTTATCTGAAGCCTGTCCGCCACGTCCTTGTCTTCAATGCCTATTGCGTCCGACATGCCTATTGGCAGGCTCTGGGAGCGGCCAAGCGGCGCCATGATCTTTTTCATTTCGGTTTTAATGGCCTTGAAGGTGTCAACCACGCGCTCAGCCACCTTGTCGGGGTCAAGACGGCGGTACAGCTTGGGGTTCTGGCTGGTTATTCCCTTGGGGCAGATACCAATGTTGCAGACATTGCATCTGTTGTTTTCATCGCCCAGGCACCCCGCGGCTGCCTGCATGATATACTTGCCCAGATGCACGCCGCTTGCGCCAAGCATGATCAGCGCCATGCCGTTCTGTGTGACGTTGCCGTTTTTGCCTACACCGCCCGCAGCGAATATGGGAATTTCATTCTGTTTGCCCTGCGCGCAGAGGTCCAGGTAACATTCACGCAGGTTCGATGCAATGGGATGACCCATGGCGTCCATGCTTACATTGTAGGCAGCGCCGGTTCCGCCGTCCACTCCATCTATCAGGAGACCGGCTGCGTAGGGATTTCTCACTATATTGTTCAGGACCGCCTTGGCGGATGTGGAACCCGAGATTTTCGGATAAACCGGCACCCTGAAATCCCATGCCATCGAGAGTGACTGAATCATCTTCATGATAGACTCTTCGATGGAGTAGAGGGTGTGATGAACCGGAGGAGAGGGAAGATCAACTCCTTCAGGCACACCCCTGAGCCGAGCAATAAGCTCGCTGACCTTGAACCACATCAGGAGGCCACCGTCTCCTGGCTTGGCACCCTGGCCGTATTTGATCTCAATGGCGGCAGGGTCGCATTTCATGTCGGGGATGGCCCTTATGATCTCGTCCCATCCAAAGTAGCCCGATGCAATCTGGAGAATGATGTACTTCAGAAACTTGCTCTTGAGTATCCAGGGGGGGCATCCGCCTTCTCCCGATGCCATGACTACCGGAATCCCGAGCACCTCGTTGCAGTAGGCCACGCCCTGGAGAAGGCCAAGCCACATGTTTGGTGAAAGTGCGCCAAAGGACATGGAGCCTATCACAAAGGGGAAGATTTCCCTGACCGGCGGTATCCACTCTCCGGAAAGCTTGCGTTTTATGTATTCATCGGGTGGCAGCACCCTTCCCAGCAGGGTATTAAGTTCAAATTCATGCCTGCCTGCATCCAGCGCCGGGTCGGTAAGCATGGAGATACGGTCAAAAAGAATCCTGTCCAGCAGGTTCGGGCCCGGGACATTTCGTCTGCCCCCGCGTTTCACCGCATTTCCGCCCTTTGTGCTCTGGTAGCGCAGCCTGTCTATTATCGGGTTGAAGACCGGCCCAATGGCCTGATTCGGGCAGACATAGGCGCACATGCCGCATCCGATACAGCGGTGATCCACGTCGGTTTTCTGCCGGATGCCGACAAATATCTTGAAGGTATTGCTACGCTCGGATGCGTTGAGCACCATCTTTGGCATGCGCTTCCTCATGTACTGCAGTTTTATGGCCCCGGTGGGACATACTGCAGTGCACCTGCCACATAGCATGCACCTGGATTCGTTGTGTTCAACGATCCAGGGCATGTCCTTGATGCTCAGGCTGCCTGGGGTAGAGGGAATGGATCGAATTGAGACCATATCTTAAACTCCTGTCGTTCTGGTGGAACAACCACTGTATGTTCACGCATTGGTTGGAAATCAAGGGAACGATCCCTGTCCGGAATCATGGCGTCAACGCCGCACATTTCGGAAGCCATTGCCCACTCGCCCGGTTTGCCGCCAATGGTGGCCGGCCTCAGCTTCTTGGCGTCCATTACCAGTATGCAGGTTTCATCAGGCAGGCTTCCCATCACGCAGTTGGGACCGTCAATTATAAGCCTGCGGCAGGCGTTACGGAGCCCAAGAAGGAAATCTCCCTGGGGATGATTTTGAAGCTCCTCGGTTTTAAGCGGCGTAATTACATGCTTGTAGGCCTCAAGGGGCAGTTTGAGCTGCCTCGTCACATAGTGGAGAATGTGGGTAAATACCTCACTGTCAGACTGATAACCCATGTAAGCGGGGTAATGCCTGCCGGTCAGCCAGTCCCTTATGGGGACAAAGGCGGTATTTTCCCCGTTTGTCATGGTGCCGATTCCCTGAATAAAAAACGGGTGGCACGCATAGAGGTTGATGCCGTAGTTGGTGTTCTGTCTCCCCTGGGCCATGCATATGCGGGATTTGATGCGGCCCGAGTCAAGGCCAAGCGCATTGCCGACCTTCAGGGGCCAGCCTACTTCCTTTATCATTATTACATCAGGCCAGAAAGAGAATACCGTAAGGTCTCCGCCGTGCTCCTCACCGTCCCTGCGTATCGCCAGCCTGGTGGCTGTGAGTTTGTCCTCTATTTCCTCCTCGGAGTGTACGGCCCATGAATCAGGAAGTTTGTAAACCTGTACAAAGTATTTGAATCTGTCCCTGGCTTCGATTTTCGAAAAATCAGCGTCAAATTCATGGTCATACTTGAGTACAAATCCCCGCGCCTCCATGAATTTGTTCAGACGCTTCATGGCGTCACGCGTGTGGGCAATGCCAGACAGAATGGGGTGAGTTGCTTCATAGTTGAAGTCGGTGAATTCAACCCCCCTGAGTAAAAGTCCCAGTCCGCTTCCATCATAGCCCTCCTGCATGGCCTCCATGGCCCGCAGTATCTCGTAAGGTGAAAACGGATTGTTCGCGGTTTTCAGTGCTAACCGGCACATAGAGTAACTCCTTCAAAACAGAGATAGTAGGTCAGTCCGCCTCTCTGAGGCCGGGATGTGGCCCCTCGGTGGAGGCCAATAAGAGCCGCGCCTCCGCTCTTTTTGTCCAAAAAGTATCGTTGGGTGAACTGATTTCTGGTAAAAAGGCAGTTTCAGATGACAGTACATCGAAAAGAGCCTGTAATGCCAAAGGAGGGCCTTGCGGGACCGGAATTGAAATGGCCAGAAACGCCAGAATGGAAAATCTGCTGTTGCTGGTCAAGTTCAGGGCGCAATTCTGCACCGAACCGGTCTGACCCGTAAATATATGGCAAACAGGGTGATTACAATGAAATGCATTAATTGTCAATGGAACATGAGACAGGAGCGGCGTATGGCTCAACATGACCGGCATCAGGTCCTGTAGGTGTTGTGCGCCCCTTTTCAGACACAAAACGTGATGGAGCATCAAATGAAAACCGGAGTGACATAATTTAATGCTTCACTTTTTTTTCTTTCATGTTACCCTGAAAAGGCCGTGATCAAGATTCGTGAAAATAGCCTGAATTTTTTCATGTGCCTTTTCACGACAGAGCAGGTTGCGCTGGCTGGGCCGTGCCGCATTGAGCCGGGCGGGCCTTTCCAGGGCTTCTGGCAGGCAAACGGCACCATGAAGAGTTATTATGGCTGAGAATGGTCAGACACCCAGAAAAAAGTCCTCCGGGTCGGGAGACAACGGTAACGAGGTCCAGTCAGCGGAACGAAGCATAAGGGCCTCAAGGCGGCAGACCCATATTGAACGCCTGATGACCTTCCTGCAGCTTTTCAGGCGGGACGACCATGTTCTAATCGTTATTGTTGCCGATCCGGATTCCATGTCCAGCGCAATGGCCGTAAAGCGTATCCTTGCGCGGCGCGTCACCGAGATTACGATTGTTCATCCAAATCAGATAAAAAGGGTGAATAACCTGGCAATGAGGGATTTCCTCAAGATTCCCCTTAAACCCCTGAGGGGTACCAAGCGTGACGAATATTCAAAATTTGTCCTGCTTGATTCCCAGCCCACGCACCGGCCTGAGCTCTCTTCCATCAAGTTTGATGCCGTTATAGACCATCATCCCGTAACCCAGGGCTGGGATGCTCCGTTTGCCGATATACGTCCAGAGTACGGGGCTACGGCATCAATGCTGACCGAGTATCTCAAGGCAGCCAAGATAAAGCCTGTGGTGGCTCTTGCCACCGCGCTTTTTTATGGCATAAAGGTTGACACCCAGAATTTTACCAAAAAGGCCACTTCGGCCGATGTCCTGTGTTTTCAGTACCTTTTCAAACGTATTAATCAGCAGCTTCTCAACAAGATAGAAAATTCCGATTTCCGCAAATCCGAGCTAAAGTATTTCAAGCTTGCGATTGAGGCGATGAAGACCAGCAAGAACCGCATTTACTGTCATGTGGGCAGGGTGGGCAATCCGGATGTGCTGGTGTTGCTTGCTGATTTTTTCTCTCATGTTTACGAGATCGGGTGGGTGATTGTTTCCGGGCAGTACGGGGAGAAACTGGTGGTGATCTTCAGGAGTGACGGTTACAAGAAGGATGCCGGTAAACTGGCGGCAAAGGTATTCGGAAAACTTGGCTCCGCAGGTGGTCACCGCGGGAGCGCCAGGGCAGAGGTGCCGCTTCGCAACATACCTGATAAAGATATGAGCACTTTCAATACCGTCGGACTTCAGAGGTTTTTCAAGCCACATCTGTAATATTTGCCTGCGCGCAACCTGAATTGCGGGCAGCATGAAGTGAGGTGCAATACTAATGCCCAAGATCCTTGCAATGGTGCTGGCAGGAGGCAGGGTTGATGAGCTGGGCGTTCTTACCCATCTACGCCCAAAGTCAACGGTTCCCTTTGGCGGATTATACAGGTTTATCGATTTTACCCTGAGCAACCTTATGCATGCCGGCATTGAGCGGGTCGGGATACTTAGTCAGTACAGGTCATCTTCACTTGTGGAACATATCGGTACCGGCGCTGCATGGGACATGATCGGAAGGAATCGCGGGATTACACTTCTGCCCCCGTTCCAGGGCATGCATGATTCCGACTGGTACAAGGGTACTGCGGATGCTGTATATCAAAATCTCGACTTTGTCGCGGCGCACAAGCCCGATTTGGTGCTGGTGGTGTCTGGTGACCATGTTCACAACATGAATTACACAAGCCTTGTGGAATATCATCTTGATTCCGGTGCTGATATAACCGCGGGATTCGTTGAAGTGCCGCTGAGTGGCTCCTCACGGTTCGGGCTTGGCAGGATAGAAGGAACGGGCAGTGAAGGTGGAAGGCTTGTGGAGTATGTGGAAAAGCCGGAAAAACCTATTTCAAACTGGGCTTCCATGACTACCTATCTCTTCAGGACCGATATTCTGCGGGAGGTGCTTGAGCAGAACGCCATGCAGGAATCACATGAGTTCGGAAGAGATATCCTGCCTTCGGTCATGAAGTCGCACAATGTTCACGGTTTCAAGTTTTTTGGTTACTGGGCCTACAGCAGGACCCTTGAGGAGTACTGGCGGGCAAATATGGACATAATGGGTGAAAGGCCAAGGATCAGGCTGGCGGACTGGGGGCTTCGTACAAATCTTGACCACGAAGCCATACGGGACAGGGGGCCGGCGCTGATAAATTCGGTTTCTGGCGGGTTGCTCGACAATGTCAGGCTCTATAATGGTGTCAGGATTGAGGGACAGGTTGAAAATTCCATACTTTTCCCTGGTGTTCACATAGGGGCAGGGGCAAGGGTAAGGGATTCAATACTCTTTTTTGATACGCAGGTAGGTCCGGGGGCGTTTTTGGACAGGACCATTTCGGATATAGGGGTAAGCATTGGCAGGGGATGCCGCGTTGGAGAGCCTGGAGGCGGTCTGGCGGTAATAGGTGCCGGGACCCAGGTGCCACGAGATGTAGTGATCGCGCAGGGATGCAGTGTTTATCCCGGGATGGGGGCGGACGATTTTACACTGATGGAGTATGCCGCCCACAGTGAGATCAAACCGCGGCATGCTTGAGATGATGAACAGCGCCGGGGCCGTTTCCCAGGCAGGTGCTGATTAAGCCGTCCCGTTCCGGCCTCCGGTCATTCAGAGAATATACGGACACAGTTCCTGCCTGATTTTTTGGCGGCAGAGAGAGCCATCTCAGCACGGTCAACCACCTCTTCAGCAGTCATCGCTGGTTTCCAGCAGGATATCCCGCACGACGTGGTAACCTTTATCCTTGTTTTCCCGCCGTCCGCAATCATCACCGTTTTGGCAAGCTGGCTCTGAAATGACTCAACATGCCTTAAAGCCTCGTCAATTTGAATCCCGGGCATGATTACGGCAAATTCATCACCGCCATACCTGTAAACTGAACCGCTGGCGGTAAAGTGATTTTTTGTAAGCAGGCCAAGCTGCCTGAGTATGGCGTCGCCTATGGGGTGTCCATAGGTGTCGTTGATTTGCCTGAAGTTGTCTATGTCAATCACTGCAAGGCAGAAACCCTTGTTGCTGTCGGCATCACGGTTTGCCGCCTCGGTAATCTCCTGTATGTCATGATGCCAGGTTTGGGCGTTGTATGTTCCGCTCAGATTGTCCAGGTCTATCTCTTCTGCAAGCAGGCCAAGTTTTTTCCTGTGCTGCCGTATGTCCAGCATTGCGTTGCCGATTTTTCTTGTATATTCGTTGCCTGCATCAAGAAATGAATTGATGTTCCGGCCAAGTTTTTCCCCCTGCTTTTCATCAATGGCCTTTATAAAGTCGTTGATGGCTTCAAATTCCTTTTCAAGGAGCGCGAGGCTTTTGAGGGCATCGGTTTCAAAATCCTTGAGGATCTTTTCTGCTCCATCCAGTGAGTCGCCGGCAGAAGTCATGATGGCCTTCAGCCTTGCGCGGCATTCAGCCTGATCGGTCATGACTTCCTGGAGAACAGTATCCTTTTTGAGTCTGGTTGCCACCTGCATAAACTCGCGTTCATAGCACTGGGGCAGGGGAGGGGTGTTGTCACTGACAAGGTTGTGGAGGGATTGCCTGGCGACCTCGGATATGTCTGTCAAAATTTTGGTCCAGTTGTTGTTCATGTTTGCTCCCGTCCTGGTTGCATGCCGGATTCTTTTCTCGCAGCGCTGTCTGAAATTACCTGGTGTCCATCCAGAAATGGTTAATTTGATGGCCATTAAGAATTGCGGATTTTTTGCAAAAAAGCAAAACAATCAACCCTAGCCCTGCAGCAACCATGATCCACGGGCTGTCCGTGCAATAGGGCACTCCTCAGAGCAAACTCACTGAAAGCAATGGCAATACGGTTTTCTGGCGCTTTCCGAATATAAATATATCCAATCCAATTGAGCCGAATAGAGCCCAGGCACAAGCATTGAAGCGTTTATTGAAATCCTCGACTCCCAGCCTTCAGGCAGGAAGAGACAATCGGTTAATTCTTTGTGATTCCGGCACATCATATCACCCTCAACGCAACTCTGGAGGCGTTGAGGGCGGGATGCTTTGTATTCAGTTATCTTTGTGAGGGCTTTTTCAGGGTTCCAATCGTCAAATTCATTCAAGGCTATCTCATCAGGATTGATAGATTCACACCTATGGCCTCATTGATGCCTGATAAGTTATCCAGTCAAAGTTGTCTTTCCTGAGCAATAAGGGTCAATCATTATGATTAAAACGGGTAAATGTGTTGCTCTATCAATCAATCTGGCTATTTTTTCATGGCTATACATACTTCATGCCCCAGCCGTGAAATTACTGACCATGCCGCAAACC